>JAVEVZ010000091.1:0-9844 GCA_034004805.1 Spongiibacteraceae bacterium
TGGAGATGACGCAGGGAATATCGCAGAACAGCTCGCCGGCGTGCCAGCGGTGCAGGATATCCGCCAGGCAGTGGGATGCGTGGCTGGCCAGGATGACCACCTTCTGGCGCTCGGTGGAATCGCGGATATGCCAGTTCATATCGAATTCCGTAGCCAGCCGCGAGAACGCGTCGCGAAACTCGCGCAGGCTGATGGCCAGTGAATCCGCGCGAATCTCGTTGCGCATAAAAAACCAGCCGCTCGCCGGATCGGAATGGTAGTTGGCCTCAATCAGCCAGCCGTGGTATTCGGCGATGAACTGGCTGACCCGCGCGACGATACCCACCCGGTCCGGGCAGGCGATAACCAGTCGGTAACTGTGCTCCATGGCGTGCTGAAATCCGGCAAAAACGACGGCCACGGACTATAGCACAGGGCTTTTGCGTATTCGGCCCCGGCGGCGCGACGCGGTATACTCCGCCACCTGCGCCCTTACCCGTTGAGCTCCATGTCCACCACCCCGTCGCTGTTCGGCTACCGCAAGTACTGGGCTGAATGCCTGACTCCCGCCCCCTTCCTGCCCATGAGCCGGGAGGAAATGGACCAATTGGGCTGGGACAGCTGCGACATCATTATCGTCACCGGCGACGCCTACGTGGACCACCCCAGCTTCGGCATGGCGGTAATCGGACGCACCCTGGAGGCCCAGGGCTTCCGGGTCGGCATCATCGCCCAGCCCGACTGGCAGTCCACCCGGGACTTCGAGCGCCTGGGCCGGCCCAACCTGTTCTTCGGGGTGGCCGCGGGCAATATGGACTCCATGATCAACCGCTACACCGCCGAGCGCCGCCTGCGCCACGACGATGCCTACACACCGGGCAATGTCGGCGGCAAACGCCCCGACCGCGCGGTGATTGTCTACTCCCAGCGCGTGCGCGAAGCCTACAAGGACGTGCCGCTCGTGATCGGCTCCATCGAGGCCAGCCTGCGTCGCATCGCGCACTACGACTACTGGTCGGACAAGGTGCGGCGCTCGGTGCTGATGGACAGCCGCGCCGATCTGCTGGTGTACGGCAATGCCGAGCGCGCCATCGTCGCTATCGCCCATCGCCTGGCGGAGGGCGAGCCCATCGCCAGCATTACCGACCTGCGCGGCACCGCCTTTGTGCGCAAGCAGGTGCCCACCGGCTGGACCGTGGTGGACTCCAGCCAGGTCGATGAGCCCGGCCCGGTGGAACCGCGGCTCAGCCCGTACATGGATACAACCAGCCCCGCCTGCGCCGACAAGGCCACGGCAGCCCAGCCCGACGACGCCGCGGTGGCGGTAACCATTATCGACCCGCTGCAGGCCCGCAAGGCGCGTCTCGACCCGAACACATCCGTGGTCCAGCTGCCCGCCTATGAGGCCGTCAAGGACGACCCGGTGCTGTACGCCCACGCCGCGCGCGTGCTGCACCTGGAAACCAATCCCGGCAATGCCCGCGCCCTGATCCAGCCCCACGGCGACCAGCTGGTGTGGCTCAATCCGCCGCCGCTGCCACTGGCAACCGAGGAGCTCGACGAGGTCTTCGAACTGCCCTACCAGCGCGTGCCCCACCCGGCCTACGGCGGTGCCAAGATCCCCGCTTACGAGATGATCCGCTTTTCGGTCAACATCATGCGCGGCTGCTTTGGTGGCTGTTCGTTCTGCTCCATTACCGAGCACGAGGGGCGTATCATCCAGAGCCGCTCCCAGGACTCCATCGTGCGCGAGGTGGAGGCCATCCGCGACAAGACCCCCGGCTTTACCGGCGCGATCTCCGATCTGGGCGGCCCCACCGCCAACATGTGGCGGCTCAACTGCAAGTCCAAAACGATTGAGCAGAACTGCCGGCGCCTGTCCTGCGTCTATCCCGGCATCTGCAAGAATCTCGACACCGACCAGACCCCGCTGATCCACCTCTACCGCGCGGTGCGCGAACTGCCGGGGATCAAGCGCCTGCTGATCGCCTCGGGGCTGCGCTACGACCTGGCGGTGGAAACCCCGGACTATGTCAAGGAACTGGTCACCCACCACGTGGGCGGCTACCTCAAGATTGCACCGGAACACACCGAAGACGGCCCGCTGTCCAAAATGATGAAGCCGGGCATCGGCAGCTACGACCGCTTCAAGGCCCTGTTCGACAAGTTCTCCAAACAGGCCGGCAAGGAGCAGTTTCTGATTCCGTACTTTATCGCCGCCCATCCCGGCACCCGCGATGAAGACATGATGAACCTGGCGGTGTGGCTCAAGCACAACGGCTTTCGCGCCGACCAGGTGCAGAACTTCTACCCCTCGCCCATGGCCAGTGCCACGGCCATGTACCACTCGGGCAAGAACCCCCTGCACCGCGTGGGCCGCGATTCCGAAGACGTACCCGTGGCCAAGGGCGGCCGCCAGCGGCGCCTGCACAAGGCCTTCCTGCGCTATCACGATCCGGACAACTGGCCCATGCTGCGCGAGGCACTGCACAAAATGGGTCGCGCCGATCTTATCGGCTACGGCAAGAAGCAGCTGATCCCGCCGCGCCAGCCCGCCACCTGGATCGCGGAAAAGGCCGCCGAAGGCAAGCCCATGCGCAAGCTGCTGACCCAGCACACCGGCCTGCCGCCGCGCTCGGAGCAGCCCTCGCCGCGATCGCGGAAAAAGCCCAGGAGCCGCAGCAGGTCCTAGGGTCTGGCAGGTACACCGCCGGACTTCCGAAGCGCCCGCACCCGATTAGCCAGATAAGCAGAATCTGGCATTTGCCAGCCAAATGAGCAATACTTTCTCCCGGGCACCCACGGGAGGAACCGCCATGCTGGCCAGCAAATCCGGCAACAATTCATCCGCGGCGCGCAGCGATATGGCCGCCGCCGCCATGCGCAGCTACCCCAATATCGTCAAGGCCTGGGGTATCCGGGAACAGGACGCGGCGCGGCTGCTGGGCGTTCCCGGCTCCACCTACCGGCGCTGGCGGCTGTATCCCGAAAAGGCTCACCTGGACGTCAACCAGCTGGAGCGCATGTCGCTGCTGCTGGGCATCTACAAGGCCCTGCACATCCTGCTGCCCAACCCCGAGGCCGCCAACGGCTGGCTGCAAAGACCCAACAGCAACCCCCTGTTCGCGGGGCACCCCCCTCTCACGCGCATGCTCAGCGGCCAGGTATCCGACCTGTTTGTGGTGCGCCAGCACCTGGATGCCGTGCGCGGCAACCCCTATGCATGAGCGGGAGATAAGCTGGCCCGTGAACGCGGTGCACTGGCGCCCCTCCTACCGGATCGTGCCGTCGCGCTTTCCGCCCATAGACCTGTTCGAGGGGGTCGCTGACAACACGGAAGACCGTACCCTGCTGAATGAGCTGGAGGGTATGACGTCTTCGCGCCTGCGCGAGGCCGCCGGGGCAATCCACCTGGTACGCGACGAAGACCGCCGCTTCGGCCCCGGCTGGTCGCCGATCATGGCCGCCTTCTGCTATCCCTCGCCGGCCGGGAGTCGCTTTACCGATGGCAGTTTCGGGGTCTACTACTGCGCTCACCGCGAAGCTACCGCCATCGCCGAAACACGCTTTCATCTGGAGCAGTTCCTGCGCGAATCCAGCCAACCGCCCATGCTGCTGGAGCAGCGCGTCTACCAGGCCACCCTCCGCGCCGAGCTCCTGGACCTGCGCCAGCAGAGCGACACCGAGGCGCTGCTGGACCCCGATGACTGGTCCGCCGCGCAAGCCCTGGGTCACCAGGCCTGGGGCGCCCGGCACTACGGCATCGTCTACCCCAGCGTCCGCGACCCCGACGGCGAGTGCGCGGCCATACTGCGTCCCCCGGCCCTGGCACCCGCGCGCCAGGGACGACATCTGGGCTATCAATGGGACGGCACATCCATACGCCATGTGCTGGAACTACGTCAGGTGTGCTGAGTGCGCAACAGTTAATACGGTTCATCCGGCTCGCGGGTTCGATCAATGATGCGCTCAATCGCCCGCAGTGCCGCACGCCCCTCCTCGCTTTGCAGCTCGCCATGAAGCCTGCGATGCAACTGCTGCAGATCCAGCACCAGCTGGCCCAGGGTTCTCAGCGCCGGGCACTCAACACAGTCCCGGTATGACGTGCTGGACAGCGCATCCCCACATTTATCACAACCCGTGTTCGACACAGTTCAACTCCATAACCTCGGGGGAGATCCTCAACAACCTTGCGTCTGGCCAACCGGTCGGACCGCCCATTGCGAACGAGCGCGCAGTCTAGCATCACTTAAAACCGACGCTGGCGACTCCAGAACTGTGTGGCAAGCTCATTCATGGACCCCACATAAGCTTCCAGGCCCGCCATGACCTGCTCGCAGTTTTTGCTCTCTCCACACAGCGCCTCCGATGCGTCGCGAATCACATGCAAGGTCGCGGAGAATTGATCGACGGCAATACTCTGCTGCTCCACTGCCGCTGCTGATTCCGTAGCCGAGTGCGCGATCTGTTGGAGCTGTTGATCGACTTGCTGGAAGGCCTGGCTCGCCACCAGCGATTCCCGGGAGCTGCTTTCCGCATCTTTTCTGGCAATGGCAATCGCGGCAGCTGCAGTCTCCGCCCTCATCTGGGTGACGCGCACCAGCTCTGCAATCTGCTCTGTCGATTCCTTGGTGCGATTCGCCAGCTGCCGGATTTCATCGGCCACGACCGCGAATCCCCGCCCCACGTCGCCGGCCCGCGCCGCCTCGATCGCAGCATTGAGCGCCAGCAGATTGGTCTGTTCGGATATCGCGCTGATTACATCGAGTATGCCCGCGACCTTGACCGAATCCCGCACCAGCGCATCAATCGCTTCGTGAGTCTCCATTACCGACTTATACGCCGAATCCGTCAGGTCCCGGGCACAGTCGACGGAGTGACTGGCATTATCGGAATTCGTCGCCGCCGATTCCACCAGCCCGGCGACGTCGCCCATGATCGTTGAGATCGAGCGCACACTCGCCGCAAGCTCTTCCACCGCGGACGCAGACTGGTGCAACTCCGAATTGATTGTCTCAAGGGTGCGCGCATTGCTCAGTAGGCTGGCGGACAGACCGGCAACCATACCCTGGAGCTGCTGCGCGCCGTCCTTCATGCGACCCACCACCGCATAGGTCTCGCTTTCCAGGTATTTGAAGGCCAGACGAATGTAATCCCACACCGAACGCCCCGTCGTGTAGACATGCAAGGCCAGCGAGTCATCGATGATGCCGCGCGCCAGATCGACCAGCGACAAGCCCCGCCAGAGTATGCTCAGCACAAGTACCGGTAAAACAATCGCAACACCAAATACGCCTACCGGCGACCATGTCATCGCCGCTGCGATAAGCAGCAGCATCCATATCCCAGCCAGGCCTAACAGCATGGGCTTGCTTTGCCAGCGGGCTGTCAGGTTGCGGACAGGCTTCCCCTGAGCTGCAGCCTGGTAGAGCGCCTCCGCGCGCTCGACATGTTCGCGCCTCGGATTGGTTCTCACCGACTGGAATTCTGTTGCGACGCCGTCATGCTTTATCGGCAACACAAACGCATCGACCCAGTAATGATCGCCGTTTTTGCGGCGATTCTTCACCAGGCCCATCCACGAACGGCCCTGTTTTAAACTGTTCCACTAGCCTTCGAAAGCCGCCGCCGGCATGTCGGGATGACGAACAACATTGTGGGCCTTACCCACCAGCTCATCGGCTGCGAACCCCGAGATCCTGATGAAATCAGAATTCACATAGGTGATCTTGCTGCTGGGCTCGGTGGTGGAAAGAATATTGCAGTCATCAGTGTAGCTATACTCCCGATCAGTAACCGGTAGATTTTTGCGCATGGGTCAATCCGCTGCTTCGTCGTGGATTATTGTTTTACTTATGAGATCCTGCAATTTTTTCGGTCGACAGAACCAGAATCCCTGCAGGTAATCCGCACCTATGTCCGTCAATGACTCAACCTGCTCGGCGGTTTCAACACCCTCTACCGTGACATCCAGGTTGAGCCGGTGGGAAAGGCTGATAATGGCCGACACAATATCCAGTCCCTGCCTGTCCCGAGGAAATCCCTGTAGAAAGCTACGGTCAATCTTGATGCCGTCAACCGGCAGCCGCCGCAAATAGCCGAGGGATGCGTAACCCACACCAAAGTCATCGATATACAACCGAATCCCGCAACTTCTCAGCTCAGCAATGACACGCCGGCATTCAATAAAATTTTCTATCAGCTCTCCCTCTGTAATCTCAAGGCGCAGGTGTGTCAGTGGTATGCCGTATTTCTCAAGTATTCCAACGCAACATTGCACCACATTGGGCTGCAGCAGATCCTGTGCGCAGATATTGACGGAGAATGGAAACACCCAGCGCAATTCCGCCATTGCCCGGCACGCATACTCCAACACGTACTGATTGAGCTGCGGGATAAGACCAAAACGAGAAAACGCGGCGAGAAAGCTCGCCGGCGGCATCCGGCCCAGTTCCGGGTGCTGCCAGCGCACCAGTGCCTCCAGGTAGACCGGACAGCGCTGATCACTGGAAATAACCGGCTGAAACTCGACGAACAGCTGATTCTCGGCCAGCGCTCTCAGCAGTACGCTGCGGTCGGCAATCGGTGTCACATCGTCGCCGCGCAGAGACTCATCGAACCAGGTCCAGCGATTACGGCCACCGTGCTTGGCAGCGTACATCGCGCTGTCCGCACATTTCATCAACTCACTGGGAGTCACTGCATGCAATGGCGCCTGAGCAATCCCGATACTGGCAGACACACCAACCTGGCGATGGTCCAGGACGATGGTGTCACTGAGAATTTTGAGCAGCTCCGTGACAAACTTGCCCAGGGCCTCAGCACTGTCGACAAACTGGAATACCAGGGCAAACTCGTCGCCACCCAGACGCGCAAAGAACGCGTGCTTGTTATTGGCGCTGATAATCCGTTCGGACACCACCTGCAGCACCCGGTCGCCTGCGTCGTGGCCCAGTCCGTCGTTGATCAATTTGAAGTTGTCGATATCAATAAACAGCAAGGCGACAGGCAGTGGGCTTGCCTTGCCCAGCACCGCTTCCAGGTGCTTCATCAATGCGCGCCGATTGGGGATATTGCACAGCGCGTCGTAATACGCCAGGCGATGCAAGGCAAGGTAGCTGCTTTGGTGCTCGGTTGAGTCATGACTGAATGAAACGAACCAGCGAATATCGCCCCGCGCATCGGCGATCGGCGAAATAGTCTGAAATGACCAATAGGTCTGCCCGGTTTTGCGCCGGTTGAGGACCTGCCCCTCCCAGCTCTCTCCCGCTGCCAGGCGTGCCCACAGTTCCTGGTAAATGCGTCGCTCGGTGCGCCCCGATTGCAGCACCCGCGGATTCTGACCAATGACTTCGGCCGGGGCATAACCGGTGATCTCGCAGAACTGGCGGTTCACATAGACAATTTTCCCGCGGGTATCGGTCACACTGACCGCCACGGCCATCTGCTCAAGGATAGAGGCCTGCAGCTCCGAGACCGGGACTGGCTCATCGTCGTCGCGATTCTGAGCGCGTTGAACGGGAGGAAGTTTTAGTGCAAACCAGTGCCCCACGATCCCGTCGAGGGTAATCTGCACCACCTCACCGCACACACTTTCATCACCGTTGTTGCAACCGATATCCATTACCGGTGCGGCCGGACAGTCGGGCACGCTGCTGGTTTCGGCCACACTGCGCGGGCGACGACGCCACCACAGGCGTTGTCCGGGCTGCACATCGAGTTGCCGGGCAAACGCAGGGTTGCTGTACAGCAGCACCTGCTGCGCGTCACACAGGGCCACCCCCCAGTCGACCGCATTTCCGGCCAGCAGCTGCCGCCATACCAGCTCGACGATGTTCAAACTCAGATTTTCGACCGCCCCCCGCGTGACCGTGCGCTCGTCGCCACCCTGTTCCGGTGATCCGACGTCAGGCTCCATATGCATTCCCCTGTCTTGGTCATGGACCATTATTCTTTTTACTGCCAGCAACGTTACATATGTAACGCCACTATAGACAGGTCAAGGGAGTAATGGTGGTAAATCCCACGTCTTAATATATGAAGAAAAAGTAATAATCGACGGTGCTGCGCCTGCCTGCGGTCCGCAGGCACAGAACAAGGGTGGTGTAAGGTATGGCACAGCAGTGAGGCGGTATAGCGCGGATAGGCTGGCGGGGCACAAGTTCCCTAAGCAACCCGCCTGCGTGGCCGATAGCTAGCGACGGGAGCATGGTTCTCAAGCCAGGCGGAAGGCATGGACAATCGCACGATGACGATAGACGCCGCGGCGCGCAAAGCGCGTGGGTTGCGCTTGAAGGTCGCACTGGCAGGTGCCGGTGTCGGCGTTGGTGCACTCGCCACCGCGCTCGGCGTCAGCCGGCAAACGGTGCACCGCTGGCTCAAGGGGGAAGGCCTCGGCGAGCAGCGCATCGACGACCTGGCAAACGCCCTGGGCATCGCCCGCGAATGGCTTTTATACGGCGATACCGCCCAGTCTGAATCCAGCCCCCCAGAACGCGGCCTGGTGCCAGCGCGGGGTCCCGATGCCGGCTTTCTGCAACGCGAGGTGTGCGGGGATGGGCGGCTGGACCACAGCTTTCGCGCCGCGCGCCTGGTGTGCTGGGAGATGGACCTGCTGACACATCAGTTCGGCTGGTCCGGCGATATGGAACTGGTGTTCGGAAACCGCGCACAGATTCGCAGCTGGCAGCATATCGTCGAGCGCTGCCTGCCGCAGGATCGGGATTTCCTGCTGGCCGCACTGGCGGCGCTTGCGGCAGACGGCACGCCGCTGGAAGCGCTGGCCGTGCGTATTCATTGGCCCGATGGCAGTGAACACTGGATGGAGGTCAGCGCGGTTCTGGCGCTGAACGACGCCGGCGGCAAGCGCGCCATTGTCGGCACTCTGCAACACATCACGGCGCGCAAGCTGGCCGAGCGCCAGCTGGCTGAGACGGCGCGCCTGCTGGACACCGTGATGCAGTCCCTGGCCGTCACCCTGTGGTCCACCGACCAGCAGGGCCACCTGACCAGCATTGCGGGGGCAGCGCTGGATGCCGACCCCGGCGCGCGCCGCCGCCTGCTGGGCCAGTCGGTGCTGGACCTGGCCTTTATGCGCCGTCATCCCACCCTGCGCAGCGCCCTTTCCGAGGTGCTGAACGCGGGCGCCAGCCAGGAGCATTTGCTGGCGGTCAATGGCAAGCCCACGCTGGTGCGAATGGAGGCGGTACAACACGCGGACGGCGGCCTGGCAGGCTGTGTCGGCATGGCGCTGGATCTCAGCGACTTTCCGGCCAGGCGCGACGCCGACTGACCGGTCGCTGTGCGGGCCTCAGCGCCCGTTGCGCGCCACGTCCACTGAGGCGGGAGCCGTCCCGTCGTAGAGGGTGAAGGTCTTGGTGAGCAGGGTGCGGCCGCGATATTCGACGGAAATCTGCCAGTCCCCCGGCACCTTCTCGAAATCTTCGCGCAATACGTAGAACGCGCCGTTGCCAAAGCTGCCGTCCTGCTGGCGGTGGGCGGTGATATCCACGCTGAAGCCGGTGCTGGGCTGGCCGCGGTGATCGACGGTGCGGGGATGGTGGTAGTGAACCGTGACCGGCACCCAGGCCTCGTAGGCGTCCTGGTCCAGAATGCGGAACTGGTACCCGAACACCACGCCGTCGCCAATGGGGACATTCCGGGTCTGGCGTACAAGCTGGGTCTGCAATACGGAGTGGTAGCCGGCGGTGCTGTCTGCGGGGGTCGTGCGGGGCGTGCTCTGCGGGGCAAAGATACCCCAGCTCTCCACCAGCCCGTCCACCCCGTTGAAGGTTTTCAGGGTCAGGGCGGATGCCAGTCCCGAGCCCAGCAGCAGGGGCGTACACAGGCATATCAGGCAAGGCAA
>JAVEVZ010000092.1:0-9789 GCA_034004805.1 Spongiibacteraceae bacterium
ATCAGTTGGGAGCTGCGCCACCAGGGGTCATTCTCGAACACGCCACCCAGCAGCACGACAATCACCAGCACTACGAATACGCCCCGCACCCAGCCGAACAACGCGCCGAACAAACGGTCAGTGCCCGACAGGCCGGTCATGCGCACCAGCTCACCTATCAGGTAATTGACCAGGGAACCGACCACCAGCGTCGCGGCGAACAGTGCGCCAAAGGCCACCACATAGCGCAGCGACGGAGTGTCGATAGAGCGCTCCAGCAGCACCGCCAGGCGCTCGTGGAAACTGATGGCGACGAGAAACGCCACCGCCCACACCGCCAGTGACATGGCCTCTTTGACAAAGCCGCGTTTGATACCGATCAGGCACGACAGCAGCACCACGGCAATAATTGCCCAGTCAGCCCAGTTAAGTGCGTGCACGGTGGCCATGTCAGTTCCAGCGCCGAGAAGGCGCGCATTGTAGCAAGGGCTGCCTAAGGGGTGAAACGCTGAATAAGGGTGTCGACCTTGAAGTCGCGGTCGATCTCGCGCTTGGCCTGTTCCGCCTGTTCGCGACTCAGCTTGGGCCCCACCAGCACACGGTAGCGGGTTGTACCCCCGGCGGTGGTGGTTTCGACATAGGCCTTGTGGCCGCCGGACTGCAGGCGATGCTTGAGGGCCTCGGCGCCCTTGGCGCTGGACAGGCTGGCCACCTGCAGGTTCCAGGCCACCGGCAGGCCGCGCGGATCCAGGCCGTCCGGGGGCGGCACGGCGGGTTCAATAGCATCCACCAGCACGGTGTCCACCGGGGCCACGTCGGCGGGCTTGCGGGGCTCGGGCACCTCAAAGCGGGGAATCACCGGTTCGGCGGGCAGGCGCGTACCGCGATCCAGCACGATGGGCACTTCATCGGTCAACAGCCAGTTCCACAGAATCACGCCCACGCTCAGCAGCACCGCTGCGCCTACAAGACGCTTGCGCAGCTTGTCACCGCTCATCGGTCGCGCTCCGCTGCCGGTCCCGCGCCAGGCACTGCAATGCCTCCGCAACGGTAAAAAAAGACCCGTAGACCAGCAGCCGGTCGCCCGGCACCAGCAGGCTCAGCACCCGTCGCCAGGCCTGGCGGATATTCTTGCTGACACTGATCATATGCACGCCCTGCTGATTCAGCGCGGCGGCCGTGTCATGGGCCGGCAGCGCCCGCGCCTGGGGCAGATCGGCGAGAAACCAGGCGCTGATGTGGGGCTGCAGCGGCTGCACCACGCCAGGCAGATCCTTGTCCGCCATAATCGCAAACAGCGCCGCCTGACGGCCCGCCGGCGGCAGCGCGGCCAGTCTGGTCGCCAGCTCGCGGGCCGCCGCAGGATTGTGGGCCACGTCGAAGATGATCTCGACGCCGGCGCAGTCTTCGCGCTGGAAGCGGCCCGGCAGGGACAATTCTGCCAGTGCCGCCACCTGCTCAGGCGTCACGGTAAAGCCGGCACTGAACACTGCCTGTATCGCCGTCGCCACACTGTTTACGGAGACACCCGGCAAGGCCAGCCCGTCCCAGCGCAGTGCCTGGCCGGCACCGTCCCGGCCCCACCAGGACCAGGTCGTGCCCGCTGCGTCGCGCGCGCAGCTAAATACCTGTTCACGGCACAGCAGCTGGCAACCGCGCTCGGCGGCGGCATCCAGCAGGCCCTGTGCCGGGTCAGCGTCGCCGTACACGGCCGGGCAGTCGCGGCGAAAGATACCGGCTTTCTCGCGGCCTATGCTGTCGCGGTCAGCGCCCAGCCAGTCCTGGTGATCCAGGTCGATGCTGGTGACCACGCTCACATCCGCGTCGACAATATTGACCGCATCGAGGCGCCCGCCGAGGCCAACCTCCAGCAACGCCACGTCGAGCCCTGCGCGCTCGAACAGCCACAGGGCCGCCAGCGTGCCGAATTCAAAATACGTCAGGGAGATGTCGTCGCGGGCAGCGTCCACCGCTGCAAAGGCCTCGCACAGCGACGCATCGCTCACCGTCTCGCCGTCTATCACCACGCGCTCGTTGTAGCGCAGCAAATGCGGCGAGGTGTAGCAGCCCACCCGGCACCCCTGGGCCCGCAACAGCGCGTCCATGGCGGCGACACAGGAACCCTTGCCGTTGGTGCCGGCGACGCTGATCACCCGTGCCGCCGGCCGCCCCAACGCCATGCGCCGGGCAACCGCGCCGACCCGCTCCAGGCCCAGCTCAATGGCCCTGGGATGGTGGTGCTCCAGCCAGGCGAGCCACTCGGGCAAAGTGGCAAAACGCATGCTCAGGCCGCTTCGCGGTGGGTCAGCTTGGCCAGCAGGCGCGCGAGGGTATCGCGCATCTCGGCGCGGTGCACAATCATATCGATGGCACCGTGTTCCAGCAGAAATTCACTGCGCTGAAATCCCGGTGGCAGCTTCTGGCGTATGGTCTGCTCGATGATATTGGGACCGGCAAACCCGGCCCGCGCACCGGGCTCGGCGATATTGATATCGCCCAGCAGCGCGAGGCTCGCGGACACCCCGCCGTAGATGGGGTCGGTCATCACCGAGATATAGGGCACGCCGTTCTGGGCCAGGCGCTCCAGCACCGCGCTGGTCTTGGCCATCTGCATCAGGGAGATCAGCGCCTCCTGCATGCGCGCGCCGCCCGAGGCGCTGAAACACACAAAGGCCGAGCGCTGTTCCAGAGCGATATTGGCCGCCTGGGTGAATTTCTCGCCCACCGCGTAGCCCATGGAACCACCGTGGAAATTGAATTCAAAGGCGGTGACCACCACCGGCACCGTTTTGACGGTGCCGGTCATCGCGATCAGGGCATCCTTCTCGCCGGTTTCCTTCTGCGCGGCCGCGAGGCGGTCCTTGTAGCGCTTCTTGTCCTTGAACTTGAGGCGGTCGATGGGCTCGATATGGGTGAGCACCTCCACGCCGCTGTCCTCGTCAAGGAACATCGCCAGGCGCCGGCGCGCGCCGATGCGCATGTGGTGGTCGCACTTGGGGCAGACGTCCAGGTTGCGCTCCAGCTCGGGGCGATACAGCACGGCCTCGCACTTCACGCACTTTTTCCACAGCCCTTCGGGCACGGTGGAGCGTCGATCCGCCGTCTCGGTCTTGACGATGGACGGCAGAATTTTATCTATCCAGCTCATGAACAACCCACCTTTTTTGTCGTTCCGTTGTCATTCTGTAGTCGCTGCAACCGGGTGTTGCGTCTCAAGACTCCAGCGCATCGATCGCGGCGCGCATCCCGGCGATCAGGTCCACGGCCTCCGTGGCGTGATTCGGGCCATGCTCGGCCGCGCGTTCGGCCATGCGCCGCACCAGGGCGCTGCCTACTATAACGCCATCGGCGACCCTGGCCACCGCCGCCGCCGTAGCCGCGTCCTGTATGCCAAAGCCCACCATGATGGGCAGCTGGGTGTGACTGCGAATCCTCTGCATCAGCGCCTCTACGGCCCCTATGTCCAGGTGCCCCGCGCCGGTCACGCCCTTGAGCGACACACAGTAGAGGAAGCCACTGGCCAGGGCCGCCACTTTTTCGATGCGCGCGTCGGTGGTGGTCGGCGCCAGCAGGAAGATGCTGTCCAGGCCCGCTGCCTTGAGCGCGGCGGTCAGGGGCGCGGCCTCTTCCGGGGGCATATCGACGGTCAGCAGACCATCGACACCGGCCTTCGCCGCCGCCTGGGCAAACGCTTCATATCCCATATGTTCGACCGGGTTGGCGTAGCCCATCAGCACCACCGGCGTGTGGGTGTTGTCGCGGCGAAACTCGGTGACCATGGCCAGGGTGTCGCGCAGGCTGACGTTGTGCGCCAGGGCCCGCTCGTGGGCCAGTTGGATCACCGGCCCCTCGGCCATCGGGTCGGAAAATGGCACGCCCAGCTCGATCATATCGACGCCGGCCTCGACCAGCGCATGCATGACATTGACGGTGATCTGCGGCGCGGGGTCGCCGGCGACGATATAGGGCACCACCGCGCGGCGTCCGCGGGTGGCGAGGTCTTGCAAACAGGCGGCGATGCGGCTCACGGCGCTCTCCAGAAACTCATCAGCTCAAACGAATGCCGTCGATATCGGCCACGGTGTGGATGTCCTTGTCGCCACGGCCGGACAGATTGACCACGATGATGTCGTCTTTACTCATGGTCAGCGCCAGCTTGGCGGCATAGGCCAGCGCGTGGCTGGACTCCAGTGCCGGCATGATACCTTCGACCCGGGTCAGTTCACGAAACGCTGCCAGCGCCTCATCGTCGTTGATGGCCACGTAGTTGACCCTGCCGATGTCCTTGAGCCAGGCATGCTCGGGCCCCACACCGGGATAATCGAGGCCTGCGGACACGGAATGGGTATGCACGATCTGGCCGTTCTCGTCCTGCATCAGATAGGTGCGGTTGCCGTGCAGGATGCCCGGCTCGCCAGCTGACAGCGAGGCGGCGTGGTGACCGCTGTCCAGCCCGTAACCGCCCGCCTCCACGCCGTACATGGCGATCTCCGGGTCGTTGAGGAACGGATGGAACAGACCGATGGCATTGGAGCCACCACCGACGCAGGCCACCAGCGCATCCGGCAGCCTGCCGGCCTGGTCCAGCGCCTGACGACGGGTCTCGCGGCCGATAATCGACTGGAAGTCCCTCACCAGCTGCGGATAAGGGTGCGGCCCTGCCACTGTGCCGATGATGTAGAAGGTATCGTCGACATTGGTCACCCAGTCGCGCATGGCTTCGTTCATCGCGTCCTTCAGGGTGCGCGAGCCCGACTTTACCGGCACTACTTCGGCGCCCAGCAACTTCATGCGATAGACGTTCAGCGACTGACGGCGCACGTCCTCCTCGCCCATATAGACCTGGCAGGCCATACCCAGCCGCGCCGCGACTGTGGCGGTGGCCACGCCGTGCTGGCCGGCGCCGGTCTCGGCAATCACCCGGGTCTTGCCCGAGTACTTGGCCAGCAACGCCTGGCCAATGGTGTTGTTGATCTTGTGGGCGCCGGTATGGTTGAGGTCCTCGCGCTTCAGCCAGAGCTGCGCGCCGCCCACCTTGGCCGTCCAGTGCTCGGCGAAATAAAGGGGCGATGGCCGGCCCACATAATGGGCCAGATCGGCGTCGAACTCGGCCTGGAAAGCGGGATCGACCGACAGCCGCTTATAGGACGCCTCCAACTCATCGAGCGCGTGCATCAGGGTCTCTGAAACGAAGCGCCCGCCGAACTGCCCGAAGTGGCCGGCCGCGTCGGGCATTGCACTGTAATCAATGATTTTCATACTGCTACCTGCTGGGGCGCTGCTGGAGCGCCTATAGGGTGTCTTGGGACGCCGCAAAGCTTGCACTGCGCTGACGATCCGCGAGTTGCACCTGCGCCACGAATTGCTGAATTTTCTGCGGATCCTTCCGGCCCGGTGCGGATTCAACACCGCCGCTCACATCGACAGCCGCTGGGCCTATCGCCGTCACCGCCGCCGCGACATTATCTACGCCCAGACCGCCCGCGAGGATGACTCGTCCGCGCAATTGTCCGGGTATACGCTGCCAGTCAAAGGTTTCGCCGGTGCCACCGGGAGTCCCGCGGCGGTAACTGTCCAGCAAGAGCGCGCGGGCCGATGGGTACTGCGCGGCGACCGCCACCACATCGGCATCGGCCCGCATCCGCAGCGCCTTTACATAGGGGCGCGCGAACTGCTCACAATACGCCAGCGATTCCGCACCGTGAAACTGCAGCAACTGCAGCGGCAATGCCGCCACGACTTCTCGCACGTAAGCGTCGTCCGCATCCACAAACAGGCCCACCGGGGCCACAAAGGCCGGCAGCGCGGCGCAGATAGCCCGGGCCCGGGCGATATCGACCGCGCGCGGACTGGGCGCGTAGAACACCAGCCCTATGGCATCGACACCGCAATCCGCAGCTGCGCGGGCCTGCTCCGGCGTCGTCAAGCCACAGATTTTTATGCGGGTTCGGCTGGGGTGCATACGATCAGGTTCGAGGTCAAAACAGCGCGCTATGGTAACAGATTGCGCCACTCAGGCATCGCTCTGCCAGCCGTCATCCAGCGTCACCAGCAAGGGGCCCAGGGGCTGTGCCGGCAGTCCGAAATGCGCCGGGTAACCGACTTGCACCAGGTACAGGCCCTGGGGCGGCGCGGTGACCCCGCCGCGGGTGCGGTCCCGGGAGGCCAGCACCTCTGCCGTCCAGCCCACCCCGGCCTGCCCGCTGCCAACGGCAATCAGCACGCCGACGATATTGCGCACCATATGCAGCAGGAACGCATTGGCCTGAATATCGACGATCACCACGTCGCCGCGCCGCACCACGCGGATATGCTGCACATTGCGCATGGGGGTATTGGACTGGCAACCGGCGCCGCGGAAGGCGCTGAAGTCCTGTTCACCGAGCAGGCACTGGGCGTCGCAGTGCATGCGCCGGGCATCCAGCGGCACACCGATGTGGGTGATATGTGCGGTAAGGCCGGCAGGTCGCGTGGGCGTATTGCAGATCAGGTAGCGATAGCGGCGTGAGGTCGCGGCAAACCGCGCGTGAAAATCCGCGCTCACGGGCCGGGCCCAGCTGACAGAGATATCCGCAGGCAGGTTGGAGTTGGCGCCAAACACCCAGGCTTTCTCTGCGCGGTCGCTGGGGCTATCGAAATGAACAATCTGCGCCGTGGCGTGGACGCCGGTGTCCGTGCGGCCGGCGCATTGCACAGCGACGGGGGCATCGGCAATACGGCTCAACACCGTCTCGAGAGCCTCCTGCACCGTGGGCGTGCGGGAACAGCGCTGCGCCTGCCAGCCGTGATAGGCGCTGCCGTTATAGGCAAGCGCCAGTGCCACCCGGTCACCGGCGCGCGTGGTCGTGGAAAACGCTCTGGCCATGCGCTACTGGATGCGTTCCAGCAGCACCTGGGCCTCCTGCTTCTGCGGGTCGCTGCCGGCCTGCAACACCTCGTCGAGGATATCGCGGGCGCCGTCAGCGTCCCCCATATCGATATAGGCGCGAGCCAGATCGAGTTTGGTCGCCATCTCATCGGCATCCGACAGGAAGTCGAAGTCCCCCTCGTCACCCGCCGGCGCCGGCGCGGCAGGCTCGTCGTCGGGCAGTTCAAAGCCGATATCCAGATCGTCAAGGCCCGCTGCGTCGCCTGCGCCTGTTGCGGAGGTATCCGGGCTGACGAGAGCAGCCGGACGCTCGCTCTCCGGTTCCGCGCCCAGGTCAGCATCTGTCAATGCTTCACCGAAGCCGTCACTGCCGGATTCGCTGCCCAGATCGAGCTCCAGATCGTCCAGTTGGAACTCGCCCTCGCCCAGCGCGCCGTCGTTGCTGTCGCCCTGTCCACCCAGCTCAAGCTCACCGAGATTCACAGCGGGCTCAAGCCCTGCGTCCAGATCGTCCAGATTCGCCAGCGGCTCATCGCTGTCCATGCCGCCCAGGTCCAGGTCATCGCCCAGATCCAGGTCCAACCCCTCGTCGTGGGCTTCCTCATCCAGCAGACGAGGAGCGGGAACCTCACTCCCGGGCGCCGGCGGCTCAAGATCCGCGACCTTGTCCGGCGACACCGGCGTTTGATCCGCGCCGGTCGTTTGCAGCTCATCGTCATCCAGCACAAGGTCGAGCGCCCCCAGTTCATCGGTGGCGCTGTCCAGCGACGCCTGCCCGGCGTCCAGATCGCCCAGGTCCAGATCCCCCAGATCCAGCTCAGCGTCGAGGGCAAGCGTCTCACCGGCCGTCACTTCGCCCGCTGCATCATCCTGATTCTTCCTGCCCTCACTGTCGCGGCCATCTTCGTCGAAATCGGTCAGGGCCTCGTAATGCGCCGTTGCCGTATCGGGTGCACCGCTGTCTATATCGTCGTCCAGCACCAGCCCAGCCGCGAGACCGACAGCGGCCGTAGATGGGACATCGTCCAGCCAGTCGGACACATCATCGAAGCTGCTCATCAACTCCTTGACCTGACTGATGGCCTCTTCGTCGCCACGCGCCTGCAGCGCCTGATACTGCTCGAGGAACCCGAACTTGTCGCCGGTTTCCAGGCAGACCTCGATCAGCTTGAGCCGCACGTCCGTGCGCTCGGGGTCCTGGTCCACCGCGGTTTTGAGCAGGTCGATGGCCTGCTGATAGCGGCCGTAGGCGACATAGATCTCGGCCTCCGCGATCACGTCGCCGGTTTCTGCGCGCACCGGGGCGTCGGGTGTCGCCACCTCGGGCTCAGGCTCGGCAAGCTCCGCGTCCTCGACCTGACTCAGGCCCTCGTCGGCGATGGCCAGGGCGTCGGCGTCCAGGTCTTCGAGTTCCTCCGCCAGGTCGTCGCTGTCCGCATTGAGCTCGGCGACAGCTGCGAGATCTTCGTCATCCTTCCGCCGACGGGCCAGCCAGATACCGCCGGCCACCAGTGCCAGCACGCCGGCACCGATGCCGCCCAGGTATAACGGGTTATCGACAATCCGCGCGACCAGACCGGGCTCGGGCTGGACGGGCTGCGCTGCCACCGGCTTGGGCGCCGGCTCGGGCGCAGCTGCCTGGGCCTCTTGCACCTCATCAGCAGCGGTTTCGGAGGGGCCCGCGTAGTTGAAGTCCGTGGTCTCCCCGGCCGCCGCCGGTGCAAGGTCCGCGGCCTGCTCCGACGCCGGGTCCGCCGCAAGATTTTCCTGCAATGCGGCGAGTTGCTCTTCCTTCAGCGTCAACAGGCGCTGCAGGGTAGCGACCTGGCGCTCCATTTCGTCCAGGCGGGACAGCATTTCATCGTTTTCGCGCTGGGCGCGGTCGAGGTTTTCCTGGGCGCTGGCCAGCTGATCGCGCAACGCGGCATTGCCGGCTGCGCTGCCACTGCTGTCACCGGCGCGGGAAGCGGTGCTCTCGCCTGCCGCGGCAATACTCAACCGACCTTTGTCGCTGACGCCGCCTGCGTCGGACTCAGCGCCGCTGCGGGTGTCCAGTTGTGGACCATCCACTTCGGCGGCCTGGCCGGCACTGCTGCCACCGCGCCAGGCGCGGTTCTGGGCCGCCACTTCCTGCACCGCGGTGCCGTTATCCACATTGATATCGGCTTCGCTGGGCAGGCGCAGCACATAGCCGGATTTGACCAGATTGATATTGTTGTTGATAAACGCCTGCGGGTTGAGGCGCTGGATCGCCAGCATGGTCTGCTGCACGGTCACCGCATTGCCGGGGCGGTTGGCCGCGGCGATTTCCCACATGGTGTCACTGTGCTGGACCCGGTACTCGCGATCACCGGTCGCCGGTGGCATTGCGGTAGACGGTGCCCGGCGCGGGCTGCTGTCCGCCACCGGCGCCGGCTTTTTTGCCGGGGCGGAGCTCGCGCTCACCCCCCGGTTCAGCGCCGCCGAAGAGGCCGGCGCGACCGGCGCAGGCGCGCTGTCGGCATAGGTAGGGAGGTCCAGCAGGACGGTATAGGCCCGCAACAGGCGGCCGCTGGGCCAGCGCGCCTCGATCAGAAAATCCAGATACGGCTCGATGACCGGCTCGCGGGTCGTGATCTTAATCACCCCGCCGCCGCGGCCATCCAGTTCCACATTGAAGCGCAACTCCGTCAGGAAAAAGTCGCGTTCAATGCCGGCACGCTTGAAATCATCAGTGGGCGCGAGGCGCACGATGATCTGGCTGGGGTCCAGATCCTCCACCTTGAGCAAGCGGATCTCGGCTTTGAAGGGCTGGTTAAGAGCGGAATTCAGCGACAATTCCCCCAGTCCCATGGCAGCCACAAGACCGGCCTGC
Source organism: Spongiibacteraceae bacterium (assembly GCA_034004805.1). Classification (GTDB taxonomy): domain Bacteria; phylum Pseudomonadota; class Gammaproteobacteria; order Pseudomonadales; family CAMLJR01; genus JAVEVZ01. Next base: position 9,702 of record JAVEVZ010000092.1, read on the forward strand.
AACGCGCTGAGGGCCATCACCGCACTGGCGAGCTTCTTCCGAACCATAACGCGAACCTTATCCTTATCAAAAAACTGATCAGCGAAGC
>JAVEVZ010000093.1:0-9732 GCA_034004805.1 Spongiibacteraceae bacterium
GTCCAACTATCACCGCCGCGCGGTATTCGCCGCACCGCTCACCGGTATCCCCAATGACAAGTACGAGCTGACCACCGAGGCCTGGGCCGTGTTCGGTCAGGGCACCTGGCGGCCCTCGGCCGCGGTGCTGGAGGACCGACTGTCGCTGACTTTGGGCCTGCGTTATACCGAGGAGAAGAAGGCCATCGACCAGGCCTACGGCGGCATTATTTCACCGTTGGCGCCCATTCCGAACGGCGCCCCGCCGCCGGTTTATATTGGAGCGGTAACGTATGGCACCAACGGCCCGGTCAGGACAGTCAGCAACGATGAAAACTTCCACAACCTGAGCGGCACCTTTACCGCGGCCTGGCAGTTCACCGAGGACTTCAACGGCTTCCTGCGCTACGCCACCGGCTACCGCAGCGGCGGCTACAACGGCGAACTGTTCGATAACGGCTTCGACGAGGAGACCATCGAGCAGTGGGAACTGGGTATCAAGTCCGACTGGTGGAACCGCCGCCTGCGGATCAATGGCTCCCTGTGGACCTATACTTACAAGGATATCCAGGTCAGCCAGATCATCGTCGACCAGAGCGGCAATACCTCGACCTCCATCACCAACGCGGGTGAAGCAGATCGCTGGGGTGGCGAACTGGAGATGCTGGTATCCCCCGCCGAGGACCTGATCCTGGGCCTGAGCTATTCGTATATCCACGGCGACTTCGACAAGTTTCCCGAGGTCTGCACCGCCAGCAGCTGTATCCCCGGGAAGAATGACGCGAAGCGCGGCGCATCGCCCAGCAACCAGTTGCTGGCCAGTGCTGACTATGTCTTCGCTCGCACCGACGCGGTGACCTTCCGCGGCTACCTGGAAGTGCAGTGGCAGGACGAGTGGGCCGAATCGGCGCTGTGGACCGGTACGTATACCATTCAACCCTATCCGAACAAGGTTGATATCCCGCATATTTACCCGCACCAGATGATGGACGAGCGCACGCTGGTCAACCTGCGCCTCAGTGCGGAGGAGATAAGGCTGGGTGATGGTGTGCTCAAGCTGTCGCTGTGGGGCAAGAACCTGCTGGACGACGACTATCCGACCTTCGCGATCAACTTCGGCAGTCTGGGCCCCATCAGCGAGCAGTACGGCGAGCCGCTGACCTACGGGCTTGATATCAGCTACGAGTATTTCTGATACCCGTAGCTTATCTGACTGATGTCTGGTGGCTGTCTGATCGAGGATTGACTGACAGCCGACTGACGCCAGCCCAGGTCTGAAAACTTAAGCCTCCGCTGCTTGGCAGCGGGGGTTTTTTATGCGCATCGTTTGGTGATCGTGACAGACGCGGCGTTGCGAGCGCGTCAGAGAGGTCGCACTTTTCCGCTATCCGGAAAAAATAGGAGGCGCTCAGCGCCGGACCGGGCGTTTCTGCAGTTTGCGCTGCAGGGTGCGGCGGTGCATGCCCAGGGCGCGGGCGGTGGCGGAGATATTGCCGTCATGGTCTGCCAGCACGCGCTGGATATGTTCCCATTCAACGCGCTCCACCGAGGGCGGGTGTTCCGGCAGCGGCATGGCGGGATCGGGGGTCTGCAGTTCGAAAGCCGCCAATATCTCGGCGCTGCTGGCGGGCTTGCAGAGGTAATTGTCAGCGCCCAGTTTGATCGCCTCCACCGCGGTGGTAATGCTGGAGTAGCCGGTGAGTATGACGATGGTCATCTCCGGCACCAGTTCGCGGAGTTGCGGGATCAGGGTGAGGCCCGAGCTGTCCGCCAGTTTCAGGTCCACCACCGCGCGCGTGGGTCTGAGGCGGGCGGCCTGCTGCAGTGCACTGGCGGCATCTTCGGCGGTCGCCACTGCAAGATCACGCCGGGCCAGGGCGCGGGCCAGACTTTGCAGAAACACCGGGTCGTCATCGACCAGCAGAATATCGCAGCTCATTGCGCCTCCACCGCGGGCAGTTCCAGTTGTGCCAGGGTGCCTCCCTCCGGGTGATTGAACAGACGGATAGTGCCTCCAAAGCGTTCAATGGTGGCGTGGCTCAGCAACAAGCCCAGGCCCATGCCCTGACTGTCCATAACGGTTTTTCCCAACTGCTCTGCGTTTTTGAGGTGGATGCCGGGCCCGTGATCGCGAATTGCCAGCGACACCCGGTTGCGGTGTCCGTACAGGGTCAGCTCAACGGCCCGCTCGCTGGCCCGCGCGGCGTTGTCCAGCAGGTTGATCACGGCCTGCTGCAGACTGCTATCGGCCTGGATATGCAACCTGCTGTTGCCCTGCATTTCCACCACGGCGCGGGCCGCCTGGGGCTGCAGCATGCGCCAGCGGGCCAGCAGCTGATCGACGAATTCCGCTGCGGGCAGGGTGTGGATATCCTGCGTGGAGCGCAGGTCCGCATCGCGACCCAGGCGGCGCAAAATGGCCTTGCAGCGCTGCACCTGGCCCAGTGCTGTGCTCACCTCCTGCTGCAGCGCCGCGTCCTCCGGGTGCAGTGCGGCGATCTCTTCCAGGTTGAGCTGCACCGCGCCTAGAGGCGTGCCCAGTTCATGGGTGGTGCCGGCGGCCTGGGTTGCCACCGCCAGAATCTGTTCATCGCGCAGGGTCTGTTCCCGCTGCAGGGCCAGCAGTTGCTGTTGCTGCCGCAGGGCGCTGGCCATGCGGGTGACCACCAGACTGATCAGGCTCGCGCTCAGCATAAAATTGAACCACATGCCCACGATATGCAGGTTGAGGGTTTGCGGGTGGCTGTACTGACCTATCAGGACGTCCACCGGCTGGTGAAAGAACAGCAGCGCGCTGTAGGCGGTCAGTGCCAGGCCGCCCAGCAGCAGGCCGTGCATCACCGGCAACACCACCGCACCGATAGCCAGCGGTACCAGATACCAGGAAACAAACGGGTTGGTGGCGCCGCCTGTCATATAAAGTTGCGCGGTCAGGCAGGCCATATCGAACAACAGGTGGCCCAGAAACTCGGCATTGCTTACCGAACGTCCCTGTCGCAGACACCAGAGCAGGATCAGCGTGCCCAGCACCATCAACACCAGTACGCCGTAGAGCGCCGTGTAGTTCAGCGCGAGCTGCCAGACAAACTGGGCGTAGAGCACGCTGCCCAGCTGGCCCAGGATCACCAGTATGCGAACACCCACCAGCCAGCGCAGATTGGTGGCGGGTGCGGACAGGGTGGGGGTTTGTGTTGATGGCAAAAGCGGCATGGGCGGGATAATACCGCTTGCCGGGCCGTTTGTGGCGGCGAGTATAAATTTGCCGCTGTCAGTCGTTACTATTTCTTCGCCGGCGGACGTCCCTGAGAAGCGAGGTAGTGGGACGCCAGAACGGGCGCCTTCTCGCGAATTTCGTTGATCTCGTACAGTCGCTCGTAACGGGATTCGCTGATAACCCAGCGACCGTTGATCTTGCGGTAGCGGTCCCAGTAAAGCGCGGTGCCGGTGGTCTGCGCGTTGTGGTCCAGGTGCATCATGACGTCCGCCAGATACCACGCACCGGTGGCCTCGGTGTCACTCAGCAGGGTGATCTCCGGGTGATGCCCGTTGTGATGACCCACGGCCCGCTGATTGAATGAGGCACCGATATTTTCGATAAACGCGCTCTTATCCTCGGTCTTCCACTCGTAGCTGCCGCCCTTGTAGTGGATAAACAGCTTGTCGTCGAGCAGCGTGGCGAGCTCTTCGAGATTGGCCGTATCCACGCAGCGGAAATATGCGTACTTCAACTGCTTGATAGCCTCGATATCCATCAGGCGCTGAATATCCCGGCGCAGCTCCTCGATACCGCCCTCGGAGACCTGTAGAGGCAGCCCTTTGTCAATACCCATATAGGCCTTATCGAGCTTGTTGCGTTGTGCGGTCATGGAAATTCCTTAACTAAGAGTAGTGGCGTCGCACTGAGCTTACTGATATCTCATCCGCCTTGAAGTTGGATTGGCATCGCATAAATATTGCTGCCGTCTGTCACATTGCAGGCTGCCGATCGAAGCGGATTGTAATTACTGTAATTCAGTAGGTATACCTTGATTTCTAAAGTGTCACGAAGCGCTTATAGAGACCTTCGCGCTTGCTTTGGATTTGCACAACGCGGTCACTTTTGCTGATCCGCTTGACACCTTTGGGCAGTCTTTCAAAGAGTTCTTCGTGGGGAACCAGTGTGCATTCGTACCGCGGATTCTCTTCTGCAAACATCCATCGCCGCCCCATCATGCCCTCGGTGTGACCGCAGGTATCAAGCCAGTTCGGCACACCCGGATCCTTGTGGGCGGCTACGACAATCAGCTCGCCATCATCCTCCAGCACGGCGTGGTGGCCGTTGGTGCCAGCGAGGTGGAAGCGATAGTCCATCGTTTCCCACCAGGGGTTGTTGAACTCGACGTTCCAGAACAGACACTTGGGAGGGCGCACTCGCATAATCAGCGCCTTCCCTTCGGGAATATTCCAGTAGCAGTTTTCCGGATCGCCACCCGGGGTTGCATTGACGCCGTCTCCGGCGACCTCTCGCCACTTCTTGAACTGATTGGGATATTTCCTGAACAGGTCCATGACGTCCTGCCAGTAGTTGACAGTGGTGCTGAGCCAGTCGACGGACCGCTCCAGGGAAGCCATAACGTGTTCGGCATCAAAGGGTATGGGCGCTATTGCGGAATCACCGACCAGTTCGACGGTAGCCCGCATGGGCTCCTCGGTATTCCAGTCTGAAAAGAACTGACGGATGGTGATGCGAAAATCTCGCTCGTTGATTTTCAGCCAGTTACCTTTGTGGGGCCTGGCGCTGACGATGACCTCAAAACTGCCGTCCGGTTTGACCTCCATCTGGTGCCCGTAGAGGCCGGCGCCCATCCTGCCGCCCCAGGGTGTGCTGTCGTCCCGCTCTACGGTGGTCACGGACAGATAGCGGGCGGAACCCAACTGGCCGTGGAGGCGGTACGTGTTCCTGTGGTCCACGGCGAATCCGGAATAGAAGGCATCGGTGTTGTCACCGCCCTGCTTGACATGCGAGTTCATGTAGTTGAACAGGGACGGGCGGGCGGGGTCGGCATTGACATAGTTCATGGCCAGGCCCAGGTGCAGGTTCTGCAGGACATGGACCGCAGTGCTGGCCTGACCGAGCGGGTAGGTGGCGGTGGAGCGCTGCAGGCCTTGAATGATGGCCTTCTCAATACCGCCCGCCAGGCCCCTGGCGCGGGCTGCAATATCTCCCTGAACGCCGGCCCCGCTGGCGCCGTGCGCTGCAGAAGCCATGGGAACCAGCGAGGCCAGTGCTGCAAAGGAGGCTGCACCTTCCATAAGGCCTCTGCGTGAAACGGCTACCTGACTGTCATTCGTTTGCTTCATTACGGTCTTCCGCTGTGTGCGCAATCAGGCAGAGCTTGTAGCCTTTCAGGCTGACTGCGGCAATGGTTATTACGCCTCGATTGTTATCGCCACCCGGGTCAGGTAACGACGGCCGGGGCTGATGGCGTCAGTATCCGAATCTCGTGAACACACCGTTTTTTCGAATACGAATTTGCTCCATTCTGCATTCTTTACTGATCTTCTTTACGTTTGGCGGCAGGTGTTGGTGTAGCCGGTCCAGTTTTACCTGAGTTGCTGTTGGCACCGGATGTTCGTCTGAAAGCGCCGGGACAAGTGCCGCCATTGACAGGGACTGCTGGACAAGATTTCGGCGCGACAGATTGCGCGGAGGGAGGTCTGTTTCTTTCATTTTATATACCACGGTGCAGTTGATCAGTACGCGTAGCGGGACTGAATGAGAGCAGTCGCCGCACGGACGGGTGCTGGCCAAGACTAGCGCAGTCCGCGCCCGAGGGGCACGGCAGAAGTAGATTGACTCGCTTCGGGCTGGTCCGGGGTGCTACTGCGCACCGATTAGCGTCGGCCTATGTCGCTGTGGGGGGCTTGGGCATATAATGTGCGGCTTTTCCCGTCGGCTTCAGGTCGCGATTCAGGTCTATATCAGGTTAACCCCCAGTCTATGAGCACCGTACTCACCCGCGAAATCAACCAGCGCCGCACCTTTGCCATCATCTCGCACCCCGATGCGGGCAAGACCACCATGACCGAGAAGTTGCTGCTGCTGGGCAACCTGATCCAGGTAGCGGGGGAGGTCAAGGGCAAAAAGGCGGACCGGCATGCGACCTCCGACTGGATGACCATGGAGCAGGAGCGGGGTATATCGGTGACCTCCTCGGTGATGCAGTTCCCCTATAAGGGGCGCATCGTCAATTTGCTGGATACTCCGGGCCACGAGGACTTTTCCGAGGATACCTACCGCACCCTGACGGCGGTGGATTCCGCGCTGATGATGATCGACGGCGCCAAGGGCGTCGAGGATCGCACCATCAAATTGATGAACGTATGCCGCCTGCGGGACACGCCCATCCTCAGCTTTATCAACAAGCTGGACCGCGATATCCGCGAGAGTATCGAGCTGCTCGACGAGATCGAGTCGGTGCTGAACATACGCGCCGCGCCGATCAACTGGCCCATCGGCATGGGCAAGGAGTTCAAGGGGGTCTACAACCTCTATACCGACACCATCCATGTCTACCGTCACGGCAAGGCGCGCACGCTACAGGACGATATCCAGATTGCAGGTCTGGCCTCCGACGAGGCCCGGCAACTGCTGGGTCTGTATCACCAGGACTTTGTCGATGAGATTGAGCTGGTGCGCGGCGCCAGCCACGAGTTCGTGCTGGAGGACTATCTGGCCGGGACCATGACGCCGGTGTTTTTCGGCACGGCGCTGGGCAATTTCGGGGTCCGCGAGATGCTGGATCACTTTGTGGAGTGGGCGCCCGGTCCGCTGGCGCGCGCGACGGAAACCCGCGAGGTGGATCCGCTGGAGGAGACCTTCAGCGGCTTTGTGTTCAAGATTCAGGCGAACATGGACCCGCGGCACCGGGACCGGGTTGCATTTCTACGAATCTGCTCGGGTCGCTACACTCAGGGCATGAAGATGCGTCACGTGCGCCTTGGTAAAGATGTCAGAGTCGCCGATGCGGTGACGTTTCTGGCCGGCGAGCGCGAGGCGGTGGAGGCCGCAGTGTCTGGCGATATTATTGGCTTGCACAATCACGGCACGATACAGATCGGTGATACTTTTACCGAGGGGGAGGCGCTGAAATACACCGGCGTGCCGCACTTCGCCCCCGAGCTGTTCCGCCTGATCCGGCTGCGCGATCCGCTGAAATCCAAGCAATTGCAGAAGGGCCTGCAGCAGTTGTCGGAAGAGGGTTCCACCCAGGTATTTATGCCTCTTAACAACAGCAACCTGATCGTCGGCGCGGTCGGCCAGTTGCAGTTCGAGGTGGTCGCCTACCGGCTCAAGGACGAATACAAGGTCGAGGCCCTTTATGAACCGGTGAGTGTGCATACCGCGCGCTGGGTCGAGTGCGATGACCGTAAAAAATTCGAAGAGTTCAAGCTCAAGGCCGCTGACAACCTCGCCATCGATGGCGGCGGCCACCTGACCTATCTGGCCCCGACCCGCGTCAACCTGCAGTTGATGATTGAGCGCTGGCCGGATGTCCGCTTCCTGGCCACCCGCGAGCACTGAGTCCGCCGCCGCGTGTGGCTGCGGGCGATAAAAAAGCGCCGCAAAGGGCGCGAAGGTTCACGCGTTGGACGCTTCAGTAAAACCGGTATTCCAGATCCACGCCGTAGGTGCGTGGATCGCCGTAGGTGGCAATGCGGTTGGCGTGGATGCCGTTGAAGCTGCCGAAGGTGTCGGAAAAATACGCCTCATCGAATGCGTTCTTGACCCACAGCGCGACCCGATAATCGCCTTTTCCAAACCAGTCCTCACCGTTGAGTGACAGCTGGGCGTTGGCCACGCCATAGGCGTCGATATCAATCCCCACCAGTTCCCTGACGCCGGTCTGGGTGTCGTCGCGCCAGGCGTAGTCGACACCCAGGTCCACCGTGCCCAGTGCAAGCCTCATGACGTCCCAGTTCAGACTGACGGTATAGGAGTGCTTGGGTGAGTTGGGCAGCTTGTACAGGCTGGCGTCATCACCGGCGACTTTCTTGACGTCGCTGTCGAGGTAACCGTAGGACAGGCTGCCCCGCAGAGTTTCGGAGATAGCCCAGGTCAGGTCCATCTCAAGTCCCAGGATTTCTGCTTTACCGGCGTTCTCGGTCACGGTGTCCACAGGGCCGCCGCCCGGCACCAGGATATCGAGCTGTATGTCGTCGTAGTCGGCATAGAAGACCGCACCGTTGAAGCGCAGGCGGCGCTCCATTAGCTCCGACTTCCAGCCAAGCTCATAGGAAATCAGCGTCTCCTCATCGAAGTTCTGCGAGAAGTTGGCCTGGCGCAGATTGAAGCCGCCGGATTTGTAGCCGGTGACCACCTTGCCGTAGACACTGACGTTGTCGTTGACCTGATAGGCAGCAGTGAATGACGGGGTGAAGTTGGTAAAGCTCGCTGAAGCCGGGCTGGCAATATGATTGTCGGCATCGCGCTCGTCGCGGGTGTAGCGGCCGCCGAGGGTGAAGGCCCAGGGGGAGTTGGCATCGGGGTGCCAGGTGGCCTGCCCGTACACTGCCCAGGCCTCGTTCTCGATATCGATGCGACGCGGCAGGTCCAGAGCGGCGATGGCGACTTTGTCGACGGCGTCCTCGCGACCCTTCTCGGAAAAATAATAAAGGCCCGCCACGTAGTCGAAGCGGCCGTTGTCCGTGCTCCCCACCAGCTGGAACTCCTGTGACCACTGGTCCTGCTCCAGGGTGAAGGGGTCGTTGATAAAAATGGCGATGGTGGGGTTGGCGGAATAATCCTGGTAGGCGTTCTGCGCCAGTTCACGGTAGGCCGTGATGGAGGTGAACTCGCCCAGCGCGGTGTCGATGGCGACGGTGAAGGCATGGCCTTCGGTGTCTTCGTCGCTGGTCTGGTAGGGCAGTGCCAGCGTGGCCTTGTTGACCCGTTTGGGTTGCGGCTGCAGTACACCGGCAAAGCCGGCGCTGACTTCATTCAGATGGTAGTAGCCGCCGGTAAAGTCCGACTCGGAGCGGTCGTAGGCGTAGTCCACAGTCACTGCGTCGGCGGGCTTCCAGCGCAGGTCCACGCGCGCGGCGCGTTTGTCGTAGGCGTGAAAATCGGCGCCGGCACCGGAGTTCTCGATCCAGCCGTCGCGCTCGTGGTACTCGTAGGCAAGCTTGGCGGCGAAGCGCTCGCCCAGCGGCACATTGAGCGTGGTCTTGCTGCGCACCTGATCGTAGTCGCCCAGAGTGACCAGCTGTGAGAACTCCAGCTTGTCGCTGGGTCGCCGGCTGACGATGCTGATGGCGCCACCGGTGGTGTTGCGGCCGTACAGCGTCCCCTGGGGGCCGCGCAGCACTTCGATGCGTTCGATGTCGGCGACATCCATGGCCAGGCCGGAGTTGCGCGCCATGTACACGCCGTCCAGATAAATGCCCACCGGCGGGTCCTGGGTGATCTGGCTGTCCACGGTGCCGATGCCGCGGATATAGACGCGCAGTGTGGTCGGGCTGACCCCGAAGGGGACGATGCTGAGGTTGGGCACCCGGTTGCGGATGTCGGCGATATTGGTGATGCCAAGGCGCTGGATGCTGCTGTTGTCGAATACCGCCAGGGATATCGGTGTTTCCTGCAGGCTTTCACTGCGCTTCTGGGCCGTGACGATAACCTCTTCTAGCTTGGGCTGCGCGAGCAGCGCGCCGGATGCCGTGGCCAGTGTCAGGGCCATTGCCAGCGCGTGGTGACGCCGTCGCGGTGGGTTGTGC
>JAVEVZ010000094.1:0-9725 GCA_034004805.1 Spongiibacteraceae bacterium
ACGTCCTGGTTATGGCCGGCGGCACCGGCGGCCACGTATTCCCGGCGCTGGCGGTTGCCGAGTGCCTGCGCGCGCGGGGCATGTCCGTGCACTGGCTGGGCACCCGGCGCGGCATCGAGTCGCGGGTGGTGCCGGCGGCGGGCTTTCCGATCCATTTCATCGAGATTTCAGGCTTGCGCGGCAAGCGTATGGGCGACCTGCTGATGGCGCCGCTGCGGGTGCTGCGCGCGCTGTGGCAGTCGCTGCGCGTGATGCGGGCGCTGTCCCCCGGCGTGGTGCTGGGCATGGGCGGGTTTGTGGCGGGGCCGGGTGGTATCGCGGCCTGGCTGATGCGCAGGCCCGTGGTGATCCACGAACAGAACGCCGTTGCGGGTACCACCAATCGCCTGCTGGCGCATGTCGCCAGCGCGGTGTTGAGCGGTTACCCGCAGGTGCGGTACCTGCCCCGGGCCCAGTGGACGGGCAACCCCGTGCGCGCGGCGATCGCCCAGGTGCCGGCCCCGGCCGAGCGCTGGCAGACCTCCCGCAGCCGTTTGAACCTGCTGGTGCTGGGCGGCAGTCTGGGCGCGCAGGCCATCAATCAGACAGTGCCCGCGGCGCTGGCCCTGTTGCCCGCCACCTCGCGCCCCGCCGTGCGCCACCAGTGTGGCCGCGACCACGAGCAGACGACCCGCGCGCTGTACAGCGACCAGGCAGTGATCGCCGAGGTTGTGCCCTTTATCGACGACATGGCCCGGGCCTACGCCTGGGCGGACCTGGTGATCTGCCGCGCCGGCGCATTGACCATTGCGGAACTGGCCGCCGTGGGCGTCGGCGCATTGATAGTGCCGCTGCCCCAGGCCATCGACGATCACCAGACCGCCAACGCCCGCTGGTTCTGTGACGCCGGCGCGGGCCGGCTTCTGCCGCAGAAGAGCCTGACACCGTCTGCGTTGAGTGCGCTGCTGGCAAGCCTGATGGACGACCGCGCCATGCTGCTGGACTGGGCTGAAGCGGCGCGCGGTATGGGTCGGCCCGATGCGACCGAAGCCGTCGCCCGCCGCTGCCTGGAGGTGGCCCATGACTGAGCGCCGCGGGTTCGTGGTCCCCGAGATGCGTCGCATCAAGCGCATCCACTTCGTCGGCATTGGCGGTGCGGGCATGAGCGGCATTGCCGAAGTGCTGTTGAATCTCGGCTACGTGGTCAGCGGTTCCGATCTGCGCGAATCCAGCACCACCCGGCGCCTGCGAAAGTTGGGGGTGACCATCTTTATCGGCCACAGCGCGGAGCAGATCGCGGGCGCCGATGTGGTGGTGCGCTCCAGCGCCGTGGATTTCGAGAATCCGGAAATCAGTGCCGCCCGGGAACGCCGCCTGCCCATCGTGCCGCGCGCCGAAATGCTGGCGGAACTGATGCGCTACCGCCACGGCATTGCAGTCGCCGGCACCCACGGCAAGACCACCACCACCAGCATGATCGCCTCGGTGTTTGCCGAAGCGGGCCTCGATCCGACCTTTGTGATCGGCGGCCTGCTGCGCAGCGCCGGCGCCAATGCGCGGCTGGGCGAAAGCCGCTTTCTGGTGGCGGAGGCCGACGAGAGCGACGCCTCGTTCCTGCACCTGCAGCCCGTGGTATCGGTGGTCACCAATATCGAACCCGACCATATGGCAACCTATGGCGGCGACTTTGCGCGACTCAAAACCACCTTCCTCGACTTCCTGCACAACCTGCCGTTTTACGGCATTGCGGTGATGTGCATCGACGACCCGGTGGTGCGCGAGCTGCTGCCCAGTATCAAGCGCCATGTGCTCAGTTACGGATTCAGTGAGGATGCCGATTTCAGAATCAGCGACATACAGAAAGACGGCCTGATGACGCGGTTTACCGTGCAGCGCCCCGCGCCGCTGGCACCGCTGACCATTGCGCTGAGCATGCCGGGCGAACACAACGTACTGAACGCCACAGCGGCGATCGCCGTAGCCAGTGACGAGGGCCTGGACGATGCGGCGATCGTGCGCGCGTTGAGTGGCTTTACCGGAGTTGGCCGACGTTTTGAATTGTGCGGCGAAATGCAGGTTGACGGCGGCAGCGCGCTGTTGCTCGACGACTATGGCCACCATCCCACCGAAGTGCTGGCCACCATACGCGCGGCGCGCCAGGCCTGGCCGGAGCGCCGGCTGGTGATGATCTATCAGCCCCACCGCTACACCCGCACCCAGGACCTGTACGAGGATTTCGTGCGCGTGCTGTCCGAGCCCGATGTACTGCTGTTGCTGGATGTGTACAGCGCCGGCGAGGCGCCCATCGCCGGCGCGGACAGCCGCAGCCTGTGTCGCAGCATTCGCCAGCGCGGCCAGATTGAGCCGGTATTTGTCGAGGATATCGCCGCCGTCCCCCAGGTACTGCGGGGCGTGATCAAGCCGGGCGATGTGGTGCTGACCCAGGGCGCCGGCAACGTCGGCGGGCTCGCCGCGGAGCTGGCCGACAAGGGGGTGGCGTCGTGAGCAACTGGCGCGAGCACATACAGGGCGAGGTGGCGGTGCTGCTGGGCGGCTGTTCCGCGGAGCGCGAAGTGTCGCTGAAAAGCGGACAGGCCGTACTGGAGGCCTTGCAGCGCCAGGGCATTGCCGTGCGCGCCTTCGATACCGCCGCTGCCGACTGGTTGCCGGCGCTGGCGGACAGCGGCATACGCTATGCGTTTATCGCCCTCCATGGTCCGGTGGGCGAGGACGGCGCTGTGCAGGGCGCGCTGGACTGCCTGGGTATTCACTACACCAGCAGCGGCGTCATGGCCTCGGCGCTGGCCATGGACAAGTTGCGCTGCAAGCAGTTGTGGCGCGGCATCGGTCTGCCCACGCCGGAGTTCGCGGTGCTGACCGAGACCAGCGACTGGCAGGGTTTGGTGGCGCGCTGGGGCGAGATCATTGTCAAGCCGGCCTGCGAAGGCTCCAGCGTGGGTATGGCGAGGGCTTCCAGCGCCGCGGAGTTGCAGGCCGCCTTCACAGCGGCGCGGACCTATGCGGGCGACATTATCGCCGAGCAGTGGATCGCCGGCCGCGAATATACCGTGGCGATTCTGGGCCGGCGTGCGCTGCCGGCCATACGCCTGGAAACCGATCACGCGTTTTACGATTACGACGCCAAATATATTTCCAATACCACGCGCTATATCTGCCCGTCGGAACTGCCCGCGGCGCAGGAACAGGCACTGTGCGAGCTGGCACTGGCCGCCTTTGACAGCCTCGGCTGCCGTGGCTGGGGCAGGATCGACTTCATGCAGAACGCCGCCGGTGAATTCCTGCTGCTGGAGGTCAACACCATTCCCGGTATGACCGACCACAGCCTGGTGCCGATGGCAGCTCGAGCTGCGGGTATGGATTTCGACGCGCTGGTGCTGGCGATCCTGCAACTGTGCGTGGAGGCCGCGGCATGAAATTGAACCGCAGGCCCGTGAAAACGCCCGCCGCCAGGCCCGCCAGAAAACCGCTGGCGGCGCGCAAGCCCCAGCGCGGTGCCAGCCGCAGGCGCGAGCGGGCGCCGCTGCCCTGGGGGCTCTGGAAACAGCGCGCGCTGCTGGTGCTGGCTGTCGCCCTGCTGGGGAGCGTTGTGACCGGCGCGGTGCTGATCGGCGACCGCCTGCTGTCGATCCCCGCGGATCAGGTAGGGTTTTCGGGCGATATGAAATACGTCGACAGGGCGTCGTTGATCAAGGCGGTGGCGCCGCATCTGGGGGTGGGTTTCTTCAGGCTGGACCTGGAGGCAGTCAGCGCCGACGTGCGCAAACTGGCCTGGGTCGAAGCGGTGCAGATCAGTCGCCACTGGCCGCGTCGCGTGATGGTGACAATCACCGAACAGCGCCCCATCGCACGCTGGGGTGACACTGCGCTGATCAACTACCGCGGCGAAATATTTACGCCGCGCAGTGTGGCGGATTTCGGCGGCCTGCCGGTGCTGCACGGTCCCAGTGCCCAGAGCCAGGCTGTGATGGAGCGATTTCTGGCGCTGTCGGAGCAGCTGGATTTTGTCAATCTGCAGTTCAGCAGCCTGAGCCTGGACGCACAGGGCAACTGGAGTGGTGAACTGGACAACGGCATGACACTGCGGTTTGGCGCCGGTGAAATGAAAGTGAAGTTGCAGCGATTTATCAAAGTGTATCGAACAGCGCTGGAGCCGCGTGCGGCAGAGGTTGCGGCGGTCGATATGCGTTACAGCAACGGTTTGGCAGTGGCCTGGCGCGACGCGCAGCCACGGCGATCCTAAGCGAATGCGGGAGCAGCGATTGATGGGCGCAAGTGCGGGAAAAATGATCGTCGGTCTGGATATCGGCACCTCCAAGGTGGTTGCACTGGTGGGTGCGGTAACCGACAACGGCGAACTGGAAATCGTCGGCATCGGCTCGCATCCTTCGCGCGGACTGAAAAAGGGCGTGGTGGTGAACATTGAGTCCACGGTGCAGTCCATACAGCGCGCAATCGAGGAGGCGGAGCTGATGGCGGGATGCCAGATTCACTCCGCGTTCGTCGGCATTGCCGGCAGCCATATTCGCAGTCTCAACTCCCACGGCATCGTCGCAATCCGCGACCGCGAAGTGTTTGCCCTGGATATTGAGAGGGTGCTCGATGCCGCGCAGGCGGTGGCGATACCGGCCGACCAGAAAGTGCTGCACGTGCTGCCGCAGGAATTCATTATCGATAACCAGGAAGGCATCAAGGAGCCGCTGGGAATGTCCGGCGTACGGCTGGAGGCCAAGGTCCACCTGGTGACCTGCGCGGTCAACGCGGCCCAGAACATCGAGAAGTGCATTCGCCGCTGCGGCCTCGAAGTCGACGATATGATTCTCGAGCAGCTGGCGTCCAGTTATGCGGTGCTCACCGACGACGAGCGGGAACTCGGCGTGTGTCTGGTGGACATCGGCGGGGGCACGACGGATATCGCTATTTTTACCGAAGGCGCCATCAAGCACACCGGTGTTATTCCAATCGCCGGCGATCAGGTTACCAACGATATCGCGATGGCCCTGCGCACGCCGACCCAGTACGCGGAAGACATAAAGATCAAATACGCCTGCGCGCTGACCCAGCTGGCCGGTGCCGATGAAACCATCAAAGTGCCGGGTGTCGGCGATCGACGCCCGCGGGAGCTGAGTCGGCAGGCGCTGACCGAGGTGGTCGAGCCGCGCTACGACGAGCTGTTCACCCTGGTGCAGGCCGAGTTGCGTCGCAGTGGCTTCGAGGACCTGATTGCCGCCGGCATTGTGCTGACCGGCGGCACCGCGAAGATGGAGGGCGTTGTTGAGCTCGCCGAGGAAATTTTCCACGTGCCGGTGCGCATCGGTGTGCCGCAGGGCGTGCAGGGATTGTCCGATATAGTCCGCAACCCGATTTATTCCACGGGGGTCGGCCTATTGCAGTACGGCTTTAAACAGCAGCTGGACGATCGCGGTGTGGCCGGCTCGCGCGCGCGAGCCGGCAGCGCCTGGTGGTTGCGCGCCAAAGACTGGCTGCAAAAGAATTTTTAATGTTGTGACTAGCCCGGCCCGGTCTGACGGGCTGCGGTCATTACCAAGGGGAGAGGTGCCATGTTTGAACTCGTAGATAACGTCCCGCAGAACGCGGTAATCAAGGTCATCGGTATCGGTGGTGGCGGTGGCAACGCCGTCAAGCACATGATCGCCAGCGAAATCGATGGTGTGGATTTCATCTGTGCCAATACCGATGCGCAGGCACTCACGGATATCGAGTCGCGCACGGTGCTGCAACTGGGTTCGTCGATCACCAAGGGGCTGGGCGCGGGCGCAAACCCCGAGGTCGGGCGCCAGGCTGCGATCGAGGACCGCGAACGCATTGCCGATGTGCTGGAAGGTGCCGACATGGTGTTTATCACCGCAGGCATGGGCGGTGGCACCGGCACCGGCGGCGCGCCAGTGGTCGCGGAAGTGGCGCGGGAGATGGGTATTCTCACCGTGGCGGTGGTGACCAAGCCGTTTCCCTTCGAGGGCAAAAAGCGCATGCTCATCGCCGAACAGGGCATCAAGGAACTGCAGCAGCACGTGGATTCGCTGATCACGATCCCCAATGAAAAACTGCTCACCGTACTGGGCAAGAATGCCAGCTTGTTGTCGGCGTTCAAGGCGACCAACGATGTGTTGCTGGGCGCGGTTCAGGGCATCGCCGATCTGATCATTCGTCCCGGTATGATCAACGTCGATTTCGCCGACGTGCGCACGGTGATGTCTGAGATGGGCATGGCGATGATGGGCACCGGTTATGCGCGGGGCGAGAATCGCGCACGGGAAGCCGCGGAAATGGCGATACGCAGCCCGCTGCTCGAAGACGTCAACCTGCAGGGCGCGCGCGGTATTCTGGTCAACATTACCGCCGGTCTGGATTTGTCCCTGGGTGAGTTCCAGGAAGTGGGCGACACCATCGAGGAATTCGCCTCTGACAATGCGACGGTTGTGGTGGGCACGGTGATCGATCCGGACATGACCGACGAACTGAAAGTCACGGTAGTCGCCACGGGTCTGGGTATGCCGCCGGTGCAGGAAGCGCCGCTGAAGGTGGTTGACACCCGCAAGCCGGTGGAGACGGAGCCGGACTATCGCAAGCTGGACGTGCCCACGGCGCTGCGCAATCGCAAGAGCAGTGGTCTGTCGGGCGCCACGGCGGAACAATTGGCGCCGCAGAGCGATAGGGATATGGACTATCTGGACATCCCCGCGTTTTTGCGTAGACAGGCCGATTGAGTGGCATTTTCGCGATAAAAGCCGCGGATTTGATTGCCGCGACTCAATTGGTATGGATAGGTGAATCTGGTACCATTCGCGCCCCATGAGGGCGGTGGTGCCCAGCGAGGCGATTTGAACCCGATATGATCAGGCAACGCACACTGAGAAACACGATCCGGGCCACCGGCGTGGGCTTGCACACGGGGGAAAAGGTCTACCTGACCCTCAAGCCCGCGCCCGTCGATACCGGCATCGTCTTCCGTCGGGTGGATCTTGATCCGCCGGTCGAGATCCCCGCCCGCGCGGAAAATGTCGGCGATACGACCTTCTGCACCACTCTGGTGAAGGGCGATGTCCGGGTCGCGACTGTCGAGCATTTGCTCTCGGCAATGGCGGGCCTGGGTATCGACAACGCCTACATAGAGGTCAGTGCGGCGGAAGTGCCGATCATGGACGGCAGCGCGGGCCCCTTCGTGTTTCTGATTCAGTCGGCGGGTATCGAAGAGCAGAGTGCGCTCAAGAAATTTATCCGTATCAAGCGTCCGTTGACGATCCGGCAGGGAGACAAGGTCGCCAGTTTCCTCCCCTTTAACGGCTTCAAAGTCTCCTTCACCATTGACTTCGACCACCCGGTATTCCGCGATCGCACCGCCCACGCCGATCTCGATTTCTCCAGCACGTCCTTTGTGAAGGAGGTCAGTCGAGCCCGCACTTTCGGATTTATGCATGAAATTGAATACCTGCGCTCTCAGGGTCTGGCGCAGGGTGGCAGTGTCAATAACGCGATTGTGGTGGACGAGTACCGCATCCTCAATGAGGACGGCCTCCGCTACGAGGACGAGTTCGTCAAGCACAAGGTGCTTGATGCAATTGGCGACTTATACCTGCTTGGTAACAGCCTGATCGGCGAATTTCGCGCCCATAAGTCCGGGCATGCGCTCAACAACGCGTCGCTGCGGGCGCTGATTGCGGAGCCCGATGCCTGGGAGGTCGTCAGCTACGAAGACAGCTCCAAGGCGCCCATTTCCTATATGGCGGCGGTGGCGGCGGCGTGAGCGCCTGAAAGCCGGCAGATTTTCGTTTCCTTGCGCCAAATCTCCTTTTTTGGGTGGCAACACCCATTTATGTGTGCGATATTCGCCCTAGTTATGCGACAGCGACCTCAATTGGCCCCATGAAAATCATTCTTGTCAACGGCAGACCGGGTGGCGCGCGCAGCGTCAATCTCAGCCGTTGGCGCGGTGCCTGTCTTGCGTTGTGTCTGCTGGGGCTGCCCTTTGGCGTGGGGGTTGCCGCGGGTTATGGCACGGGGCTTGGCGAGCGGGATCAAACCGATCTGGCCGCCCTGGAGACACTCCGGGAGCAGCTCGCGGCACAAAAACTTCAGCTCGACGGAGTCAGGGACGAATCCGAAAACCATGTCCGCGCCCTGACCATACGCCTCGCCCAGCTGCAGGCGCGTCTGGTCAGGCTGGACGCCCTCGGCGAGCGAATGACGGATATCGCCAAGCTCGATGCCGGGGAGTTCGACTTCAGCAATCCTCCCGCCCTGGGCGGTCCCGAGGAGCCGACGGACTTCCCCGTACAGCCACTGTTCTTTGATCAGATTGACCAGCTCGCGGCACGGCTTGACGACCGCGAGCGCCAACTGGATATCCTCGAAACCCTCCTGGCGGATCGCAAACTCCAGAGCGAGTCCTACCTGGCAGGGCGGCCGGTGCGCAAAGGCTGGATGTCGTCCCATTTCGGCGCGCGCATCGATCCGTTCAGCGGCCAGCGCGCGGTACATGAAGGGGTGGATTTTGCGGGCAAGGAAAACGCCGATATCGTCGCCGTGGCCTCTGGCGTCGTGACCTGGTCGGGCGACCGCCACGGCTACGGCAACATGGTCGAAGTCAACCACGGCGGGGGCTACATGACCCGCTACGCCCACAACAACAAGAACCTGGTCAAAGTGGGTGACATCGTCAAGAAAGGGCAGGTCATTGCTCTTATGGGTTCCACCGGGCGTTCCACCGGTCCCCACGTCCACTTCGAAGTGTATAAAGACGGTCGAACCGTCGATCCCGCCGCCTACGTCTACCGCTCCGGCCGCTGACCGCGCCGCTAGAGGCGGCACATTGACGTTTCAGCTCCGCCCTGTATGATCTTCGGGTTTTCCCCACCGCCCTCCCCTAACATAAGTGATTGAATTACAACGATGTTAGCAACAGCGCTCAAGAAGGTATTTGGTAGCAAAAACGACCGCGAACTGAAGCGCATGCGCAGAATCGTGTCTCGCATCAACGCGCTGGAAGAGGCGTACAGCAAGCTGGATAACGCCGCGCTGGCTGCGAAAACTGCCGAGTTCCGCGAGCGCCTGGGAGCGGGTGAAACGCTGGACCAGTTGCTGCCCGAAGCGTTTGCCGTGGTGCGGGAAGCGAGCAAGCGCACACTGGGCATGCGCCACTTCGATGTGCAGCTGATAGGTGGTATCACGCTGCACGAGGGCCGCATTGCCGAAATGCGCACCGGTGAGGGCAAGACGCTGGTGGCGACCCTGCCGGTCTATCTCAATGCGCTGACCGGCCGTGGCGTGTTCGTGGTCACGGTGAACGACTATCTGGCGGATCGCGATGCGCGCTGGATGGCGCCGATCTATGAATTCCTCGGAATGACCGTGGGCTCGGTGCACTCGGGTCAGGACCCGCTGAGCAAGCGTGAGGCCTATGCCGCCGACATCACCTATGGCACCAATAACGAATTCGGGTTCGATTACCTGCGCGACAATATGGCGTTCAGCAAGGAAGATCGCTTTCAGCGCGAACTGCACTACGCCATCGTCGACGAGGTCGACTCGATACTGATCGACGAATCCCGCACACCCCTGATTATCTCGGGCCCGGCGGAGGGCAGCTCGGCTTTGTACCGGCGCATGAACGCGCTGATCCCCAAGCTGCGTCTGCAGACCGATGACCAGCCGGGCGACTTCACCGTCGACGAAAAAACCCGCCAGGTCGAACTGACCGAGGAGGGCCA
>JAVEVZ010000095.1:0-9688 GCA_034004805.1 Spongiibacteraceae bacterium
AGCCGCTGCCAGTACTGCGCCGCCTGTTTGTAGTCGCCGCTCTCAAAGCTGTGAATGCCCAGCAGGCCCAGCACCGTGGGCTGACGGGGGTCCAGCGCCAGGGCGCGTTCGGCCTCGGCGCGCGCCTCGGCTGTCAGTTTGCGGCCAGCGGCCAGGTACAGGCCCTGCGCATACAGTCCGGCGGCCTGCGCGTCCTCCGGAAACTGCTGCGCCAGCGCCCGGTACTGGCGCTCGGCCGCGGGATAGTCGCGCATCTCCATGGCGAAATCCGCGCGCATGGTGCGCAGCGCCGGGGTGGGTTCCGGGCTGCGCTCCAGGCGCCGATCCATCTGCGCGACAAAATCCCGGACTTGCTCGGCGCTGGGATTGGGGCTGCTCTGCAGGGCCTGCAGCGCATCGCGCAGGGCCAGGTCATCGGCGGCACCGCGCCACATCCACAGCCCCAGCGCAACCGCCGGCAGCAGCGCGATCAGCACCAGCAGCACGCCGCGACCGCGGGTGTCGGCCCGGCCACTGCCTGCGCGGGTCTCGTCGTCCAGCAGGGCGCGCCCCAGCTCGTCCAGCAGGCGCTGGTGAACGACGGCGTCGACGGCACCGCTGGCCAGGTCCCGCTCCAACTCCGCCACGCGCTCGCGATAGGCCTGGCGGTTGGTCCGGTGGCGCTGGGATTCATCCACCGACGCCACCGGTGCCTGCCGCCGCAGCGGCCATAACAGCAACACGGCCACCAGCGCAGTCAGGCCGATGGCGCTCAGCAAAAACAGGGTCATTGGGGTGGGTCTTCCTCAAGGAGACGGTGCAAGCGTTCGCGCTCGGCGGCGCTCAGCGCGGGCGACGCCCGGGGCCGGTGACGGCGCAGCAGCACGATGATGACAATGGCGCCGGCCCCGACCATGAGCGCCGGCCCCAGCCACAACAGGGCGGTGCGGGCGTCGAAGGGCGGCCGGTAACTGATGAACTCGCCGTAGCGGGCCACCAGGAAATCCAGTATCTGTGCGTCGCTCTGGCCGGCCCGCAACTGGCGCCGCAATTCCTGGCGCAGGTCGGTGGCGATCGGCGCATCGGAGCCCGCCAGGTTCTGATTCTGGCATTTGGGGCAGCGCAGTTCTTCGATCAGGGCGTGATAGCGCGCCCGCAACTCGGGGCTCTCCAGTTCATCCACGTCGATGGCAGCCCGCGCCAGTGGCGAGGCCATTAACATGCCGGCCGCCAGCCACAGCAGGAACCACGCGGTGGCTGCAGTCCCGACGCCAGGCCTTGCAAGGCTCGCCGCGATCGTCATGGTTGTTCGACCGTTTTTCCCGCCGCCATCCCCGCGGCCTGCCCCATCGCCTGCAGGCGCGGCGCGAACACGGTCTGCCAGACCCGCTCGTCCAGCGGCCCCTGGTAGCGCAGGCGGATACGTCCGCTGGCGTCCACCAGATAGGTCTCCGGGGCGCCGGTAACACCCAGATCCAGGCCCAGGCGACCATCGGCATCGACCACCACGGCGGTGTACGGGTCACCCTTCTCGCTCAACCAACGCCGGGCCGCGGCGTCCTCATCCTTGTAGTTGACGCCGATGATGGCGATCACGCCCTGCTCTCTCAGCTGATTGAGAAAGGGGTGCTCATAGACGCAGGAGGGACACCAGGTCGCCCACACATTGAGCAGCGCGGGCTTGCCGGCGACCAGTTCGCTGCCCACCAGCTCACCGCTGTGCAGTTCGGGCAGCTGAAATGCCGGCACCGGACGATCCAGCAGGGCCGACGGCATGTTCTGCGGGTCGTAGTCGCCGTCCTGGATGCGCAGCTGCACGTACAGGAAAAACGCCGCCAGCGCGAGAAACAGGACCAGCGGAAGGAACAGGCGCCAGCGACTCATGAGGCCCCCGCTCCCAGGCCGGCAAGCGCCGCCGTGCGTGTCTGCCGCACGCGGCGGTAGCGCTTGTCGCACACCGCGACGCCGGCGCCCAGGGCCATCAACAGGGCGCCCAGCCAGATCCAGCGCACAAACGGTTTGTAGTGCAGGCGCACGGCCCAGGCGCCGTCACCCAGGGGCTCACCCAGCGCGACATACAGATCGCGGAACAGCCCGGCGTCAATCGCGGCTTCGGTCATCGCCTGGCCGCGCTGGGAAAGGTAGCGGCGCTTCTCCGGGTACAGCTCGGCAATCTGCCGGTCATCCCGGTAGACCTTCAGGACCCCCTGATCTGAAATGAAATTGGGTCCTTCGTGGTGCCGCACGCCCAGGAATTCGAAGCGGTAGCCGGCCAGCGCCTGGCTGTCGCCGGGGGCCATGCGCACATCGCGCTCGGCGCTATAGTTGCTGGTGATGCCGATGCCCACAACGCAGACCGCCAGGCCCAGATGGGCGATCAGCATGCCGGCGTAGGAGGTGTTCAGCCGCCAGCGGCGCTCCCGCAGATCCGCCAGCATCGACAGCAGCAGCCACATAGCAAAGCACACCGCCAGCGCCGCACCGGGCTCGTAGCCGCCGCCGTAGGCGACGGGAAACGCCAGCCCGATAATCACGCTGGCCAGCGCTGCGGGCCACAGCCGGCGGGCCAGCAGGGACGCCCCGGTTTTCTGCCAGCGGGCGTTGGGGCCTATGCCCATAAACACCATCAGCACCGCCATCAGCGGCACAAACACGGCGTTGAAATACGGCGGACCCACCGAGTACTTGCCGCCGCCCAGCGCGTCGACAACCATCGGAAACAAGGTGCCCAGCAACACGGTCAGGGTCGCGACCACCAGCAGCACATTGTTGACCAGCAACAGCACCTCGCGGCTCACCAGTGCATAGCTGGCGGTGCCGGTCAGGCGCGGTGCGCGCAGCGCGTAAAGTGTCAGCGAGCCGCCGACGATCAGCGCCAGGAACGCCAGGATAAAAATCCCCCGGGTGGGATCGGCGGCAAAGGAATGCACAGACGTCAGCACCCCGGACCGCACCAGGAAAGTGCCTAGCAGACTCAGCGAAAACGCAAAGATGGCCAGCAGTACCGTCCAGCTTTTAAACAGACCGCGTTTTTCCGTGACCGCCAGTGAATGAATTAACGCCGTGCCCGCCAGCCAGGGCATAAACGACGCATTTTCCACCGGGTCCCAGAACCACCAGCCGCCCCAGCCCAGCTCGTAGTAAGCCCACCAGCTGCCCAGCGCAATGCCCAGGGTCAGGAACAGCCAGGCGACGTTGGTCCAGGGCCGCGTCCAGCGCGCCCAGGCCGCGTCCAGTCGACCGCTCCACAGGGCCGCCACGGCGAAGGCAAAGGCCACCGAAAATCCCACATAGCCGATATACAAAAGGGGCGGATGCATCACCAGCCCGGGATCCTGCAGCAGCGGGTTGAGGTCGCGGCCCTCGCTGGGCGGCAGGGGCAGCAGGCGCGCAAAGGGGTTGGAGGTGAACAGTGAGAACAGCAGAAAGCCGGTGGCGACGACCCCCAGCACCGACAATACCCGGGCCTGCATATCCAGCGGCAGGCTGCGGCCGAAATTCGCCACCGCCCATATCCAGCCGGCCAGGATCAGAATCCACAGCAGCAGAGACCCTTCGTGGTTGCCCCAGGTCGCCGCGAACTTATAGGCCACCGGCAACAGGGTATTGCCGTTCTGGGATACCACGGCGACGCTGAAATCATCGCTGAGAAATGCATTGACCAACAGCCCGAAGGCCAGCGTGCTGCACACCAGCAGGCCCAGCGCCAGCGGCCTGGCTGCGCTCATCCACAGCACCCGCGAAGTCGCGACCCCGAGCGCGGGCAGGATGGCCAGTGCCAGCGCGATGACCAGGGCGAACTGCAGGGCGAGATGTCCGATCTCCGGCAGCATGGCTTAGTTCTCTCCGTAGGCGGGGGCGCGGCGATCGCCCAGCGCGGACTGCACTTCCGGGGGCATGTAGTTTTCGTCGTGCTTGGCCAGTATCTGCTCCGCCTGCAGCACCCCGCTCTCATCGAGACGGCCGGTGGCGACTACGCCGTCACCTTCGGCGAACAGGTCGGGCAAAATGCCGCTGTAGACCACCGGCACCGTGGCCTGATAGTCGGTGACCTCGAAACGCACCGCGAGGGACACCGGGTCGCGCTGCACGCTGCCGTCCACCACCATGCCGCCCACGCGGATATTCCGGTCCAGCGGCGCCTTGCCCGCGACGATGTCAGCAGGTGGATAGAACAGATTGATATTGCTGCGCAGTGCGAAGCCCACCAGTCCCGCCGCGAGCCCCGCGCCCAGCAGAATAAACAGGACAATCAACAAACGCTGTCGACGCACAGGGTGCATAACACCTCCACTACTGCTATTGCAGATTAGGTTCCGCGGCGCCGGATCGGCGCGCTTCCCGGGCCAGGGCCGCGGCCAGCTCGCGACGCAAGCGGCGACCGCGCAAGCACGGCAGGACCACCAGCGCAATCAACACCAGGGCAGTGATCCCGTAGGCAGCCCACACGTAAGGCCCGTGCCCGCCCATGACCCAGAACGCATGCCAGGAATCAAACTGCACGGGATTCGCCCAGCAACTCGCCGACCCACTTGGTGCGGCGCTCGCGGTACAGAATTTCGTTGCGCACGTACAACAACAGGCTCACCACATAGAAACAGTAAAAGCCGGCGAGGCAGAAAAACAGCGGGTGCAGCATGCTCGAATGCATGGTGCTCTCGCCGATGAACTTGATGGTCGCAGGCTGATGCAGGCTATACCACCACTCCACAGACCAATAGATGATGGGTAGGTTCACCAGCCCCACCACGCTGAGTACCGCACAGGCTCTGGCGGCAGCCTCGCGGTTGTCGAAAGAGGCAAACAGCGCGATCACGCCCATATACAGAAACAACAGCACCACCACCGAGGTGATGCGGGCATCCCACACCCACCATGTGCCCCAGGTGGGCTTGCCCCAGATCGCGCCGGTCACCAGCGCCAGAAACGTCAGCGCCGCGCCGATGGGCGCCGCGCACTGGAGAACAATCTCGGCCAGCTTCATGCGCCAGATCAGCAGCACGGCACCGGCGCCGGCCATCACCATATAGCCCGCCATGGCCACCACCGAGGCGGGCACGTGGATATAGATAATCCGGAAACTGTTGCCCTGTTTCGCATCCTGCGGCGCGAAAGCCAGCCCCCAGACAATGCCGATTGCCAACAGGGCCACCGTCAGGAGAGCCAGCCACGG
Organism: Spongiibacteraceae bacterium; assembly: GCA_034004805.1. Lineage (GTDB taxonomy): Bacteria > Pseudomonadota > Gammaproteobacteria > Pseudomonadales > CAMLJR01 > JAVEVZ01. Next base: position 5,153 of record JAVEVZ010000095.1, read on the forward strand.
CAACCAGCGCCCACTGATCTGGTAGAACCAGCGCGGTGAACCCAGCTTGTGAAAAAACGACCACATATAAGGGGGGATCTGGAGTGCTAATCGGTGGGGCCGAGTATAACTGAAAGGCATTCCCTTAACCCACCACAAGACGCGACATATCGTCGCCGATTCTGCCGCGATCAGTTATCAACGCTGATACGCAGCGCGGCGCCAATGGCCAGCGGTGCCATGACCAGCGCCGCCATCAACTGCGCGCCGATCAGTGCCACCTGGGGCAACCAGGCCGCGCCCTCGGCAGCGGCGCTGACGGCGCTGCTGCCGAAGATCAGCACCGGCACATAGAGTGGCAACACGATCAGCGCCAGCAGCAGCCCGCCGCGCCGCAGGCCGACGGTGAGCGCCGCGCCGATGGCGCCGACCAGGCTGAACACGCCCGAGCCCAGCGCCAGGCTGATCAGCAGCGCCCACAGCGCCTGTGGCGCGAGATTCAGCAGCAGCGCCAGCAGCGGCGATACCAGGGTCAGGGGCAGGCCCGTCAACAGCCAGTGGGCCAGCGCCCGACCCAACACGCCGGCATACAGCGACGCCGGTGCCAGCAGCTGCTGCTCCAGACTGCCGTCATCGAAATCGCTGCGGAACAGGGCTTCCGTTGCCAGCAGACTGGCCAGCAGCGCCACCACCCACAACACGCCCGGCGCGATCGCCGCCAGCCGCGCCGGTTCAGGGCCCAGGCCCAGGGGAAACAGTGTGATCACCATCAGGAAGAACAGCAGCGGATTGGCCAGGTCCGCGCGGCGCCGGTAGCCCAGCAGCAGGTCGCGTCTGAGCAGCGCTGTCAGCACCGACAACAGGCCCGGCGGCTTCATGACATGCCTCCCAGTACCAGGCGCCGGGCCCGATCGGCCAGACTCAGGGCCTGGTGCGTCGTGACTATGGCCGAGCCGCCCCGCGCGAGATGGTCATCCAGCCAGGTTTCGATCTCCGCCACACCGCGTTTGTCGATGGCGGTAAACGGCTCGTCGAGTATCCACAGGCGACTGTCGCCGAGAAACAGCTTTGCCAGGGCCACGCGCCGCTGCTGGCCCGCCGACAGCTGGTGACAGGCCAGGTCCTCGAACCCGGCCAGCCCCACCCGTGCCAGCGCGGCGTCGATGCCCGCTTCATCTGCCCCCAGCAGGCGTGCACTGAAGCGCAGGTTCTCGCGGGGACTCAGCAGGGCTTTGATGCCCGCGGCATGGCCCAGATAGCGCAGTTCGGCATTGAACGCCGGGCGCACCCGGTCCAGCGGCGCGCCGTTCCAGCGCAGCAGCCCCGTGCTGCGGCTGGACAGCCCCGCCAGAAACCGCAACAGGGAGGTCTTGCCGCTGCCGTTGGGACCTTCGACCAGCAGCAGTTCACCCGCCGCCACCCGAAAGCTCAGGGCCTCGAACAGCAATCGTTCATCGCGCTCCAGCGACAGCTCGAGGGCCTCCAACAGGGGTTCCGGCAACGCGGGCTCCTTTCGTCAAGGTCGCAGGATTGGGGCCCGGGGTCTGTGGTGCCCGGGGCTGACATCCTGAATAAAAGTTCTGGCGACCACGGCCGCTATACTGGCCATGAATACGAGCAGTCCGTCAGTATCGTCCCTATTGTCTACGGCATTGCCGGCGGCGCTGCTGGCGGACCTCGGCATTATAGCCAAAGCGCCGATAAATCATCGAGTTAGCGACTTGATTTCCACCGCGCTCAACAGTTTGCTGAACAGCCCGCAGGCGCTGGCACCCACTGGCCGCCTGCCCGACGCACTGGCCAGGCCGCAGGTTATCGAGGCGCTGGTGCTGAGGACTACGCTGCTGCCCACCGCCTCCACCGCAACGCCCGGTGCAATACAGGCGGCGCCCCAAACCGCACCCCGGACCGCACCTGCAGGGGGCGCGCCGCTACCCGCCATGCCTCAGCCACCCGCCGCAGCGGGGCGAGACGCGGTGCTGGCCCAGTTCCGGGTCCTGCTGAACATTGCCGGCCGCGAGGTCGAGGTCAACAGCGCGCAATCCTGGCCGCGGGGCACCCAACTGCTGGTCCAGGTCCAGCGCGACGGCAGCCTGAGCCTGCTGCGCAACCTGTCGGCGCCGGCGCCGGCAGTCACGCCCCTGCCCTCCCAGCGCCCGGTGCTCGACCAGGCGGTGCGCGAAAACCTGCCACGCCAGCAGCCCCTGCCGCAGTTGATTACCGCACTCCAGCGCCTCAGCGCACACCCGGCCTATGCCCGGTTGCCCGAACCCGTGCGCGCTGCGCTGGCGAGGCTCGAAGCCAGCCTGCCCACCCCCGGGCAGCTCGCCACGCCCGAGGGCTTGCGGCGCGCGCTGGCCAACAGCGGCACATTGCTGGAGAGCCGTCTGGCGCAACAGGCGCCGCCCCCCGCGGCGACAACTGCGCAGCGCTCGGGCACGACGCCGGCAGGCCCAACAGGCACCGCCGCGCAATCGCCTCCCCTGAGTCAGCCCGCTGCGCCGCTGCCGGGCGCCGCGGAGAGCGCCCGCGCCAACCCCGATCTCAAGGCGCAGTTGCTGCAGCTGCTGCAGTTGTTGCCGCGCCCGGCGCGAAGCGCTGCCATTGCGCCCGCAGCCGCCGATAGCGACATTGCCCCGACCGCGCCACTGGTGTACAGCCCCGCCAGCCTGCAGCGCAGCGCCGGCCCCGCCAAAGCCGCCGCCGACGACGACGTGGGTCTGCTGTTGCAGCAGCTGGCGCGCCAGCTCAGCGCCGCGCTGGCGCGCACTGAACTGCATCAACTGGACAGCATGGGCAGCCGTCGCGGACTCAGCGCAGATCCCCAGGCGCCCCTTCAGAGCTGGGTGCTGGAGCTGCCCATCGCCAACGGCCGCCACGCCGAAAGCCTGCAGCTGCGTATTGCCCGGCAGGCCGGGGGCGATGGCGCAGCCGAACCCAAGGCCCGCCACTGGGTGGTGGACCTGTCCTTCGACCTGCACCGCGCCGGCGCCCTGCTGGTGCAGCTGGTGCTGGTGGGCAACAGCGTGTCCGCCAGTATCTGGTCCGAGCTTCCCGCCACCCACCAGCGGGTGCGCGACAACATCACCGCGCTGCGCGACCAGCTGGACGAAGTCGGCGTCAATGTCCGCAAGGTGGATGCCAGGCTGGGATTGCCAGCGCGTGCCCGGCGCAGCGACGGGCTGGTCGACGAACACACATGAAACCGGCGCACGCAAACGACAAAGGCATATGCCCATGAGTGACCACGGCAGCGAGCGCGAGGCGGTCGCCCTGCAATACGACGGGCGCCGCGCCCCTACCGTTACCGCCCACGGCAGCGGCGAGCTGGCGGAGCAGATCATTGCCATCGCCCGCGAGCAGGAAATCCCGTTGTTCGAAAACCCTGCACTGCTCAGCCTGCTGGCGGAAATCGGTCTGGGCGAAGAGATTCCCGAGACCCTCTACCTGTGCGTGGCCCAGATCATCGCCTTCGCCTACCGCATCCAGGGCAAGCTGCCCGAGGGCTATTCCGCCGAGGCCGAGCGCGCCACAGCCCGCAGCGACAACCTGCCGCTGCTGCCCGACCTGCGCGGCCGCTATCCGGAATGACAGTGACACAAAGCGGATAAGGCGGCCGATGGCGCAATGCCAACCGGGAGACCAGGCTCGACAAGCTGGGGACGACAAAGGTGCGAGGCGGCCTGCCTGGGATGGCAACGATTCAGCAACGCCTGGAGGGCATTGGAACCGACGGATTGAACAAGCGCCCGCAACAGGCTCAGTGGCCGGGCCGGGTGGAGGCGATCAAAGCCTGCAGCTCCAGTTCAGCGCTGGACAGCGGATCCTGCAGGGCCGTATTGCCGCAGTCCAGCCCCGCCAGCTGACCGTAATGATGGACGCCCTGCGCTGTCGAGGGGCTGCCCTCACCGGGCTCACGGCGATGCTGCTCCAGGGCCATCAGATGGCGCCCGACACCCATGGCCGCGGTGTTCACCTGGCTGATTTCGCGCTGCAGGTTCTGGCGCGCCTCCTCCAGCGCTTCGGCCAGACGGCGCTGTCGCGACCACAGCCGGACCAGCACGGCCAGCGCGAGCAGATTGCTCACTGCCAGCACCGCCGTGGCCAGGCCCAGGATTTCAATACTCATCACAGGTCGTCCAGGTCTGCCCACTCGTCGTCGCTGAGCATTTTGTTGAGTTCCACCAGAATCAACAGCTCGTCGTTCTTGTGGCATACGCCCTGAATGAACTTGGCGCTCTCGTCGTTGCCGACATGGGGCGCAGTCTCAATCTCGGATTCACGCAGATAGACCACCTCCGCCACTGCGTCCACCAGAATACCCACCACGTGTTTGTCGGCCTCGATAATCACGATCCGGGTCTGCTCGGTAGCCTCCGCCGGCATCAGGCCGAAGCGGCTGCGGGTGTCGATCACGGTGACCACATTGCCGCGCAGGTTGATAATGCCCAGCACGTAGTTGGGTGCGCCAGGGACCGGCGCTATTTCCGTGTGGCGCAGGACTTCCTGCACCTGCATCACGTTGATGCCATAGGTCTCACCCTCCAGCTTGAAGGT
>JAVEVZ010000096.1:0-9599 GCA_034004805.1 Spongiibacteraceae bacterium
GCGCATCAACCAGCAGGATAAAACCGTGCGCGCACGGCGCGGCGTGTTCCTGTGCGCCGGCGGTTTTGTCATGAACGAAGCCATGATGCGTCAGTACGCTCCCGACCTGGCCGACAACACCACGCCCATCGGCAACCCCGGCGACACCGGCACCGGCATCCTGATGGGCATGGGCGTGGGCGCCGCCGCCATCAATATGCACGAGGGTTTTGTGTCCGTGCCCTACTACCCGCCGGCATCCCTGACCTACGGCATCTTCGTCAACGACAAGGGCAACCGCTTTATCAACGAGGACTGCTACCACGGTCGCGTCGGCGCCTTTGCCCGCCGCCAGCCCGGCGAGCGCATCTACCTGATCACCACCGCCGAGGACTACGCCGACTACGAGCGCGTCAGCTACCTGGGCGCGGAAGTCGCCGGCACCGGCGACACCATCGAGGAACTCGAACAGGAGCTGGGCCTGGCCAGCGGCTCGCTGAGCCACACCATGGCGCTCTACAACCGCTACGCCGCAGAGGGTGAAGACCCCATGTTCCACAAGACCGCGGAATGGCTGAAACCGCTGGAAGCACCCTATGTGGCACTGGACTGCACCCCCGGCCGCGGCGCGTTCTACCCGTGCTTTACCCTGGGCGGACTCGACACCCGGCCCAGCGGCGAAGTGCTGACAGCGGAAGGCGATGTGATACCGGGACTCTACGCCGCCGGCCGCACCGCCTGTGGCATCGTGCGCCGCGGCGACGGCTACAGCTCCGGCATGTCCGTCGGCGACGCCACGTTCTCGGGGCGCATGGCCGGCCTCGCTGTCGCGGCACGCAAGGGCAGCTGAAAAAACTGATGGACTGGCGGGCGGCCTGGCTGGCGCCCGCTTCTTATGTACTGTCTTATACCGCCTTACACCGCTTTATACCGCCTTATACCGCCCTTCGCTCAATCACCTCGCTCGAATAACGGACCCTCGCGCCAACGGCCATCAGCCGTGAACTGCATCCGGCACCTGTTGCCGCACCGGCTGCAGATCCAGCTGCAACTGCGCCTTGAATCCCTTGGGCGATGACAGCGGAATACTGAAGCGCAGCCCGTCGACACTCTCGGCCAGGCGACCACGCCCCTCACTCCACTGGGTGTCCGCGAGGATATAGCGCACCCGCAACCCATCGGCTGCGGCGGTGATATTGATAACCAGGGTGTCGCGGAACAGGTACTCGCCCTCGACATGGCGGTCCAGCCACAGTTTTTTGTCGATGCTGTAACCCGTGGTGGACACCGCCAGCTCAGCGCTGAACACCAGAGTGCGCCCCACGGTAATCTTGCTGCTCTCGAGAAACAGCGAAAACAGCACCGGCGAGCGCGGCGTCTCGCGTCCCAGTTCGGCGGGCCGCATCAGCTCGTCGAAGCTGCGCAGTATCGCGCTGTGGGTGTCGCGCCGCCGCTCCGACAGCTGCACACTGAACACCCCCCGTGGCGTGACGGTGGACTCGAAATAATAGGAGGCCCGCACCTCCCGCCCCTTGTCGTGGGCCTTCTGCACCGACGGCGGCAGAGGCAGGCGCTCCACCTCCAGCCGGCCATCCACCCGCAGCTCGCCAAACAGAAAGCGCACCAGGTTCTGGTAGCCCTCCTCGGAATTGACCACCCCATAGGGGCCGCTGTGGCTGCGGTGGGCAAATGCCCGCGGCGCACCCTGCACCGTGGCGTTCTCGATCTTGACCAGGCCGTCGCTCATTTCGCCCGCCAGCCAGCGCGCCATCCCCAGCGCCACGCCGTAGTCCCGGTGATTAGTGCCAACCAGACAAAAAAAGCGCGCCGGATCAAACATGCCATTGAGACTGTCAACCCGCGCGGGCTCACCCTCCAGCCCCAGGTATTTCGCCATCTCCCTGCGATTGAAATTGTTCAGATCCCACAGACTCAGCACCGACGGCACATTGCGCCCGGCGATTTCAATGCCGTTGTGGGGCGTCGCGTAGGTAAAGACCTTGGCCACCATATCCCGGTCGACCTGGGTGCTGATCCCGGGATTCTGCAGAAAAGCGCGGCACACCAGGCCGCCCATGGAGTGGGCGACAAGATGCACCTTGAACTGCGCGCGCAACTCGAGATCGTCACCGCAGACCTGATCGCGCAGATTGCGGATCAGATCCCGCAGGCCGCGCGCCGCGTCCGGAATCCGCAGCGGCTCATCGCCGCCGAAATCCGGGTCCGCCGCTTCGTAATAACGGTAGATCACCACACTGCGCGCCGGCAGCGGACCGCTGATCTCCGCGCCGTTGGCATAGGTATCGCGGTAGCCGTACTCCTTCATCAGGCGTATCAGTGGCGACTCGAAAATATGCCGCTGCACACGCTTGTCCCAGGACTGACGTATTTTCGTCGCCCCCAGGTTGAACCCCATATACGGCGTGGACACCGTTTCCGAGATCTCACTGGGCAACATCGCATAACCGCGAACATAGATAATGGGATAGAAAGGCTGCATGGATACGACCTCCTGTCGAAGGATTTACTGCCAGGATTGATACGACCTGTAAGGGTGACGGCCTCTATTCGCGAATAACCCGCTTCACCAGCTTATTGACCACGGGCGTAACCGTGAGCACGACCGGATAGGCAATCACAAACGACAGTGCCCACGCCTTCAGCCATATAAGAATGACGCCATCAATCATCCCGACATTGACGAAGGTAATGATCAGCGACATCAGGCATGACATAAAAAGCGACATGAAAAATGAAAAAACAAAGGACGTGTATTTCTTGTGTATCACGGTGCCATTCAATCATTGAAGAAGTGTAGTGTATCGTTCAGCGACGAGCTGCGACGGCCTGCGTCTGCAGCCGAACACGCTGCGGGAGCAGGCCCGCCGCACCGGGCCCCTGACACCTGGCAGTCTGGACGGCGCTATCGCCAGTAGTTGTTTGCAATGGCGATGGTCTGGAACTCCAGCGCCACCAGTTCCGCCGCGTACATCAGCAGCTCCGGATCATCCTGATACTCCTTCCTGACCGCTTGCTTGATTTCCGGGTCCCGCTGAATGGCGCCTATGGTTTTCCTCACCATTTTGATGGCCAGCATGCGGCCCTCCAGGGGCGTCTTGGTTATCAGGCTCGGCATGTAGTCGTCTGCCGGCGCTTCTGCGGCATAAACCGCCTGCACACCGCCCAGCGACAGGCAGATCAACAACAACAGTGTCGTGAAACCCGTATTCATGGCCATTCTCCAGTGACTGTTCAGCGCAAAGAAATACTGCGTCGGCAGAGCAAAACAAAAATCCGGTGCCTTGCCAAGCTGCGGGTTCCGCAGGCCCGGCCCGACAGCCTGTCACGGATCAACACGCAAGCGCTCAGATGAGCGCGCTGCAGATTCAATCGGCGCGAGGTGCCAGCTGGCGCCTGAGCCACTGCAGGGAACGACCGCCGGCGACGCTGCCGGTCAGCTCAGTGGCGAGATCCGATGCCGCCACCAGTGCCGGGATATCAATGCCGGTTTCAAAACCCATGTCGGAAAACAGCACCACCAGGTCTTCGGTAGCGACATTGCCGGTGGCGCCCGGTGCAAAGGGGCAGCCGCCCAGGCCGGCGATGGAGGCATCGAAGCGGCGGATACCGGCCTCGACTGCGACGTAGGCGTTGGCCACGCCAAAGCCGCGGGTATCGTGGAAGTGACAGGCAAGGGGTTGCGTGCCGAAGCTTGCGACGGCGGCCTCAAGGAGGGATTTGACCTGTGCCGGATTGGCTGCGCCGATGGTGTCGGCAAATACCACTGTGCTTGCACCGGCGGCAAAAAATCCCGCGGCGAGTTCCAGCGTCACGCGCGGGTCTACCCGGCCTTCGTAGGGACACGCCCAGGCCGTGGCGATATAAGGCACGGCGTCGATGCCATCGGCCCTGCCCTGGGCGATCACCGTCTCCGCCATGGCCACGGCCTGGGCGGTGCTCATGCGGATATTGTTCCGGTTCATGGTGTCGGTGGCGGCAACCGCCAGATTGACCGCACCAAGACCCGCCTGCCTGGCCAGTTCATAACCCCTGAGGTTGGGAACAAAGGCGGAGAAGTGCGCTGTGTCCGCAGACACCCCGGCGAACAGCCCGGCCACCACCTGCTCGGTGTTTGCCATGGCAGGCACGGCCCTGGGCGATACGAAGCTGCCGACTTCGATGGCGGGCAGGCCGGCATCGATCAGCGCGCGGATCAGGCGCAGACGCTCGCTCGGGCTCAGTACCCGCGCCTGGTTCTGCAACCCGTCACGCGGCCCGACGTCGTTGATGATGATGCGGTCGGCCATCATGGTCTGGTGATCTGCCCGGTATCGATGCCCCAGCGTTTGACCCTGCCGGTATCCAGACCAAACAGATCCAGCACCCGGCCCAGGCTGTGGTCGATGATGTCGTCGAGGCTCTGTGGGTTCTGGTAAAAGGCCGGCACCGGCGGCGCGACGATGGCGCCCATTTCTGACAGCGCCGTCATGGTGCGCAGATGGCCCGTGTGCAGGGGGCTTTCGCGCACCATCAGTACCAGCCTGCGGCGCTCCTTGAGCACCACGTCCGCCGCGCGGGTCAGCAATGATGAGGTGACGCCGGTGGCGATCTCCGACATGGTTTTGATGGAACAGGGCGCCACCACCATGCCGAGGGTCGGGAACGAGCCGCTGGAAATCGACGCACCGACATTTCTGATGGCGTGAACATAGTCGGCCCTGGCCTTGACGTCGTCAACGCTGAAGGCGGTTTCATAGCCCAGAGTCATTTCCGCGGACTTGCTCATCACCAGATGCGACTCGACCTTCAGTTCGCGCAGAATCTCCAGCAGCCGCACGCCGTATATCACCCCGGAGGCGCCGGAGATGCCGACGATCAGCCGTTGCGCCTGTGCCATACCCTTCCCCCACTGCCCGCCACGATTGTGGCCCATGATAAACGCCGGCATAAACGCGCGGAACGGCCGCGACAGCCGCTGACATCGCAGCGCGAACCGCACCGTGTCGCGATGCGGCCGGTGCGGGAGCAGCAGGCCCGCCGTCAGGGGCAGTCCGGCACCGCGCAGTGTGCCGCGGCCTCGCCGCCGGCGGCTGCCTGCACAGCGTGCAGGCAGCGTCGCGCGCGCGCCGCCTGGGCGGGGCAGCCCACGGCCTCGAGCCCCACTGCCAGGTTGTTCCAACCCGCCGCTATCGCCGGAAAATCCCGCACCAGCGCGCGGAAATGCGTCAGCGCCCCGCGCCGATCCCCCCTGGCCCACGCCACGTTGCCCAGCCCGAGCCGCGCCGCCGGCTGGTCCGGCCAGCGCGTCAGCGCGGCCCGGTAGGCCTGCGCAGCAGCGGCCAGCTGGCCGGTCTGCTCCAGGTCGCTGGCGGCCCGCAAATACGCCAGCGGCTCGGCGCTGGCGGGCAGCCGGTCCGGCGGCAGGGTCAGCCGCGCCCAGTAGTCCGCCCGCGCCCAGGTGCGCACGAACACGTCAAAGGGTGTCGCCTGCAGAGCATGCAGGCCGCTGTGCAGCAGCAGCGTCTGGCGATCGAGGTCATAGCCCACCGCAACCGCATAGTGCCACTGCGGCAGCCAGTCCAGGGCGAGATTCTGCATCACCAGCACTGGGTTGCCGGCGGCCAGTTCCTCGAGAAGAGTGCTGAGTTCAGGCCGCAGCGGGTAGATCAGCAGGCCCTGCTCCCGGGCCGCGGCGACCATCTCCACCTGCAGGGAGCCCTTGCGGGCGGGCAGGTAGACCCGCGCCACCAGATTCTCAGGCGCAGTCACTATGCCGCGTTGATTCAGCATCATGGCCAGCGCGGCCGGACCGCACTGATAGGCGTCCTGGGCGAAAAACGGCACATCCTGCAACAGGTGCCGGGAGGGCAGCCCGGCCAGGGTCTGTGCGTCGGGTAGAGAAATGCGAGGCCCCGCGCAGGCCGACAGCAGAGCTGCCAGCCCCAGCAGGGCCCAGTGCCGAAGCGCGCTCAAATCAGCGGTTGATGCACTTCACGAAGGGGAAGATATCCGTGGCGCACAGCATGTCGGTAATGATGAACACAATCAGAAACAGCACGATAACCCCCAGCACCCCGGCCCCCGCGGGCGCTTCCTCGAGCTGGGCGTTGAAATAGGCCAACTCCTCGGCGGTCAGGCTGTCGATGCGCTGCTCAACCTGCTCCGGGTTCACACCCAGACTGGCCATTTTGGCCTTTACCGCATCGTCAGCCAGCATGGCCTTGAGATCAGCCCGCTCAACGCCCAGCTGCGCCTGCTCAATCAGCTCATGGGTACCCATCATGGCGCCGCCGTCAGCGGGCGCTTCCACGCTAGCCCGGGCATGCACACTGGTCACACTGGCCAGCAGAAACAGACCGGTCATCAAAATACAGACCTGGCGACGAATGGAGCGCAGAAACAACATGGGTCTAATCCTCGGGGTGATAAAGAATCGTTTGAGCACGCTACCGGAACCGGGCGCCGCCATGTCAGCCGATGCCGTGCCCGTCGAGCGCGTATATTACCCGGCCAACGCCCTATTGCCAGCAGTTGTTCCGGCGCCAGCCGGCATCCAGGTGCCGCTCAGCGCGGGGAGGTGTCGCGCCGCGCGTTATAGATGGGACCACCCGCGGCGCGGTAGTCTTGCAGCACCGCCCTCGCGGCGTCGCGTTCGATATCGGTGACCACCGCAATATCCCGCGTCTCCAGCGCCGCGGCCCAGTCAGCGGGCTTGGGGCCCTCGTCAAAGCCGATGGCTCGCGCGTCGGCGTCCCGCGCCCCCGCCACTACCCGCCGCACCCCCGACCAGGGGATGGCGCCGAAACACATGGCGCAGGGTTCGGTGCTGGTGACCAGCTCCAGCGCCGGCATTCCGGGCCCGCCCAGGTCATAGCCGCCCAGCTTGCGCTGCGCGAGGGCGATGGCCACCATTTCCGCATGCAGCATCGACAGACTCCCACCGGTCACCAGATTGACCCCCAGCGACACCAGCTGCCCGCTGACCGACTCGATCACCGCCGCGGCAAAGGGCCCGCCGCCGCCATGTTCGACGTTCAGGCGGGCAGCGGCAATCACAAATGCCATGCGCTGGGCCAGCGCCGAGACCGGCACATACCGCCGAGCGTAGTCCGCCACCCAGGCGGGCAACTCAATATCCAATCTGGCGGGTTGTGAAAACACGGATCACCTCCACATCGAATTTGTCCACGGCAGCCTTATAGCACCGCAACCCTATATAAGGACGCAGGACATGGATATTGGTCCCATCCGTAGGCCCCGGGTGTCACCCTGACCACCAGGGCCTACTGACTACTAGCGAAATTCGTCGGATATTTTTACACATCTTGTCCCGCGCAAAGGAAACCGCTCCCTGCCCCGCCACCCTCGCCCCACAAAGCGTTAGCCTTGCAAGGTTTTTTCATAATGGCCTGAAACTTGCTGCTTCAATTGCACCGCTGGGGCGTGTGGCAAGCCTGCACCCGCCCAGCGGCAGGCACTAGATGCCGTTTGCATGAACGATAACAACACGTACGACAAAGCTAGGTAAGCACATAACGAAAAAAGCGAGATGGACAGCCTCGACCGGCGATTCCAACTGCCAGCCCCAACGCCCGGCCTGCGGCGCCCTTCACCGGGCAGGCGGCGTCATGACTGGCGACATAGGTGAATCGTGGTGCCGGGATGTTATCGAGGACGGTACCCATCGCAGCAACGCAAGCCTAATAACCTCGAGGATCGACACATGAAAAAAACCAATATGCTCGCAGCAGCCGTTATCACCGCCGCCATGGCTTCCCAGGCCTCGGCTATCGGCGTAGGCACCTTTGAAGCCAGCGGCGTCAAGACCGGGCAGAATGTCCAGTCCACCGGCACCGTAACGATCGTTCACACCCCTGTAGACAACCCGTTCGTGGGGCAGTGGAACTTTGTCGACAATGGCAATGGCACCGCTGACTTTACCGGCAACCTGTACTTCGGTGATTTCGACACCTACACCAAAGTCAGCGCCCTTGGCTCCACCATGACCGGGACCCTCAGCGTGCAAGGCGCAGAGCACACCATCGGCGGCACCGGTAGCTGGGACGGCACTAACTTCAGCTTCACTGTTCCCACCGGGGGTGGAAACTCGAGTATCGCCTCCACTTATACCGAGACCGGCCGCTCCTGCGTTGGCAGTGGCAAAATTTTTGGCAATACGGTGTGTGGCTCAGCTTCAAAAACCACGCCGGAATACGAGGGCCTGGTCCTGTCGCTGGTGTTCAGCGGCGATCTGTCGTCGTTTACAGGCACCCTCAGGACTATCGAAACGAGCGGCAGCGGCCTGACCGCCAACACCACCACCTTCGACTATGCCGTCAACGGTGCGGCTGCAGTGCCGGTGCCGGCAGCGGCCTGGCTGTTTGGCAGCGGCCTGATCGGCCTGTCGGCGGTGGCCCGTCGTCGTCGCGCGGCCAGCGCAAGCTAAGCCCCGCGTAAACTGTGGAGCCGCCGCCCAGACGGTTCCGCAGCGCCAACGCAAACGGGCGCAGATGAAAGTCTGCGCCCGTTTTTTATGTGCTTGTTTTTATCCGCTTACGCGACCGCGAACCTGACGCCTGCGCACTGACCCCGAACAACTGCCCCGAGCCATCTTCCTGGCGCCTCTTGTCGACCCCAAGCGTCCGGACTCTGCGCAACCGGCTGACAGGGCTGGCCCGCGCTACAGTGACGCCCTGGCCTAGCCCTCTGCAGTGCGGGCAAACTGGCCCAGCAACCATTGCCGGTAGTTAGCGCCCACATCCGCCCGGTCCAGCGCCAGTCTTAACTCGCTGCTTATGCCACCGGCGCGCAGGGCTTCGGCCAGAAAATACAGCTGCGGCGCAAACTCATCGACTGGCGCGCCGCTGGCCAGCAGGGTTTCCAGTGTATCGGCGGCCCCCGCGTAATCGCGCCGGGCCATCTCCAGGCGAGCCCTGGCCCACAGGTAATCGGGATCCTGCGACGGCGGCAGCCGCTCCACGATGGCCGCCTGCAGCGGGTTCAGGCCCATCCACAGCAGTGGAATGGTCTGGTTATCGGTGTCGCGCAGCAGGCTCAGGATGTCGTCGAGGCCAGGTGCGCGATCCGCCAGATACCCCATCGGGCCGATGCGCAGGGCCGTCATATAGCCCTCCCAGGCGAGGTGCTCCGTGCCGCCCACCCGCAATGCCGGCGCAAACAGCGCCCCTGACCGGGCCGGTGTCAGCAACTCCAGGCGGCGGCGGTCCAGATCCAGCAGCCGCGCGTAAAAAGGATTGAAGGCCATGACATCGTGGTACGCCGCGGATATCCGCTTGGGGAAGTCGTCGGTGATAGGCGCCACACCCTGGGTCAGCTCCCCCAGCGTCTCGCTGCCGGCCAGGAACAGGGCCGCGAACTGGCCCGGAGACTCCACGCCGATACCGCGCAGCAACTCGCCCACCGGCGAGGCCCAGACAGCGTCCAGGCCCTCTACGGTCAGCGGCTCAACCCCGCCCTGGGAGCCCACCAGAATGAAATCCAGCGCGCTGCCGTTCCACAGGCTGCAGTCGGTGAACACTGCGCAGAACGCCCGCACAATGGTCTGGGTGTCCTCGGTGTAGAGGTTGTGGGTGGGCAGCCAGTAGCTCACCAGCCCGCCC
>JAVEVZ010000097.1:0-9545 GCA_034004805.1 Spongiibacteraceae bacterium
CCCGGGTTTTAGCGTCCAGCGTCAGACGTCAGACGTCCGGCTTTTCAACAAGACAAGTAATCACGCTGAGACGCTTTGGCTTAACGCTGGCCTCTCAATCGAAGTCAGGTTTTTTAGCGTCCAACGTCAGACGTCAGACGTCAGACTCTTAAAAGGCAACATAGTCGCCGCCTCCACCAAATACTCCTCAATATACCCCTGCTCCTCCACCAGCACCCTGTCGATGGCGCTGCGGAAGCCGGGGTGGGCGATCCAGTGGTTGGAGTAGGTTTTGATGGGGGTGAAGCCGCGCTGGATTTTGTGTTCGCCCTGGGCGCCGGGGTCGAAGCGGGTGAGGCCGTGGGCGATGCAGTAGTCGATGCCCTGGTAGTAGCAGGCTTCGAAGTGAAGGCAGTCGAGTTCGCGGGTGCAGCCCCAGTAGCGGCCGTAGAGGGTGTCCGATGAGCGCAGGTTGAGGGCGCCGGCGACGTACTCGCCGCCCTGGCGGGCCAGCACCATCACCACCTGGTCGGCCAGGTCGCTGGCCAGTGCGGCGAAGAAGCCGGGGGTGAGGTAGCCGCCGTGGCCCGAGCGCTTGGCGTAGGTGAGCTGGTAGAAGCGGTAGAACGCGGCCCAGTGTTCTTCGCGCAACCGCGGGCCGCTCAGCACCTCCAGCTCGACGCCCTGTTCGGCGACGATGCGGCGCTCGCGGCGCAGGGTTTTGCGTTTGCGGGCGCTGAAGGTCTCCAGGAAAGCATCGAAGCTGGCAAAGCCCTGGTTGAACCAGTGGTACTGGGCGCCCCAGCGGCAGCTGAAGCCCGCGTCCTGCCACTGGGCGCTGGCCTCGAGATCGGGAAACAGCACGTGCGTGGAGGATGCCGACAGCGCTTCGGCGCGCGTCAGCAGGGCCTGCGCGGCGACCCGGGTCAGCGCGGCGCGGGATTCGCCCTCCGCCACGCACAGGCGCGGGCCGGTGGCCGGGGTAAACGGTATCGCCGCCACCAGCTTGGGGTAGTAGTTCATGCCGTGGCGCTGGTAGGCCTCGGCCCAGGACCAGTCGAACACGTACTCCCCGTAGGAATGGCTTTTCACATACACCGGCATGACCGCGACCAGTTTCGCGTCCCGCCGCAGCAGCAGATGCTGGGGCGTCCAGCCGCTGCGCTCGCTCACCGAGCCGCTGCGCTCCAGCGCCGAGAGAAATTCGTGGCGGGTGAACGGGTAGTCGGTGCCGGCCAGGGCGTTCCAGTCAGCGGCGCCGATGCGGCCAATATCGTCGAGAAACGCGGCTTCGATCATCGCAGCAGGTAGTCGGTGAAGATGCCCAGAAACATCGCCATGCCCGCCCAGTTGTTGTTGAGAAATGCGCGGAAGCAGTCCTCGCGCCCGCGGTGGCGGATCAGCCATTGCTGGCGTGCGAACAGGGCGGTCATGGCGATCAGGCCCAGGTAGTAGGGATAGCCCAGTTCAAAGCGCGGCCCCAGCAGGGCCAGCACCAGGATCACGCAGGCCTGCAGCAGGCCGGTGATCAGGCGGTCGTCCTCGCCAAACAGGACCGCAGTGGATTTGATGCCCAGCCGGAGGTCGTCGTCGCGATCCACCATGGCATAGAAGGTGTCGTAGACCACGGTCCACAGCACCACCGCCACGAACAGCAGCCAGCTGTCGGCGATCACCTCGCCGCGCTGGGCGGCGAAGGCCATGGGCACGCTCCAGGAAAACGCCACCCCCAACACCACCTGGGGTAGGTGGGTGTAGCGCTTCATAAACGGGTACAGGGCCGCCACCACCACTGCGCCCAGCGACCAGTAGACGGTGAGCCGGTTGGTCAGCAGCACCAGGCCGAAGGCCAACAGCGCCAGCACCAGGGCCACCAGCAGCGCCTCGCGGGCGGTCACCCGCCCGGTGGCCAGCGGCCGCTGTGCGGTGCGCTTGACGCCGCCGTCCAGCTTGCGGTCGGCGTAGTCGTTGATGGCGCAGCCGGCGGAACGCATCAGCAAAGTGCCCAGGATGAAAATCACCAGCAGGTGCAGGTCAGGAACGCCCTCGGCGGCCAGCCACAGGGCCGCGAGGGCCGGCCACAGCAGCAGCAGGGTGCCGATGGGGCGGTCGAGGCGTATCAGGGCGAGGTAGGCGGAGAGTCGTTCCTTCACAGCGCGGGGCGATACCTCAGACAGGACGTGAAACAGGCGGTCGACCAGAGCCTGCATACAAACGAGCGGCGAACGGGCCGAGTATATCAGCCCACCGCGGGCCGGCTCACCAGGGGTGGAATGCGGGCAGGAATATCTCGCTGACCATCAGCGGGCGGTCGTCGAGGCTGAACCGCGAGCGCCGCGCCCACAGCACCTGGTTGCAACGCACGGTCTCCGGCAGGCCCGGGTCCTGGCCCGGCAGCAGCGCCACTTCGAAATCCGCGCGGCGCATGCTCGCGTCGTTGAACAGCATCTGGCCCAGGGAGTCGCTGCCGAAGCGGCGCAGGCGGCGCAGGCGCCCCACCAGGGTGGTGCGCGGCAACACGCTGCGGGCAAACACCCAGGGCTGGTCGTGGCAGCGCAGCAGGACTTCGCGGATCAGCGCGCGCTGGCCCTGGGGAATGGCCAGCAGCTGCTGCTCCGAGCGCCGCGGCCGGGCCCAGCCCTGGTGTACGACCTCGACGCGGAAATCGCCGTCGCTGGCGCGCTGCAGGTGCCGGGTCAGCGAACCGCGGTCCAGCAGCCAGCGCGCCGTGGTGGCCGGCAATACCTTGCGGTTTAAATGTCTGTGATGTCGCCAGGGCTCGGCAGGGTGGCCTCGGCTGGGACTGTAAGCGTACAATGGCGCGCTTCCGATTCGGCGTAGACAGTAGCTGACGGGCTGCGCGGACCGCTGGCGCTGCAGGTATCTGACCTCCAGGCCGGCCCGCCTCAGCGGGTGGCAGGATGCGGGATCAGCTCCCTGTCCGCAAGCCCGGCGCGACGCCCGCTGCTGACGACACCGTCCAGGTACGTGCCGCATATCAATCGAACGGGGAATATCGATGGCGAAGTGGGAATGCATAGTCTGTGGCTGGGTGTACGACGAGGCCACCGGCGATCCGGATAACGGTGTCGCGCCCGGCACCAAGTGGGAAGACGTACCGGAAGACTGGCTGTGTCCCGACTGCGGCGTCGGCAAGGAAGATTTCGAACTGCTGGAAAGCAGCCCCGAGCCCGCCATTCCCCACCACGAGGAAACCACCACTGACCCGGTCAAGGCGCCGCTGGTGATTATCGGCACCGGCCTGGCGGGCTATAACGTCGCCCGGGAGTTCCGCAAGCACGATCAGGACACCCCCATGATCCTGATCACCAGCGACGACGGCCGCAATTACTCCAAGCCGATGCTGTCCACCGGCTACACCAAGAACACCGAGCCCGACGACCTGGCCACCCAGGACGCCGGCACCATGGGCAAGCAGCTCAAGGCCAGCGTCTGGACCATGACCCAGGTCACCGAGGTCGACACCGAAAACCAGGTGCTCAAGATCGGCGACGCCGCCACCAGTATCCACTACGGCAAGCTGGTGTTGGCCCTGGGCGCCGATGTCATCCGCCCGCCGCTGGAAGGCGATGCCCTGGAGTTCGTGTACTCGGTCAATGATCTGCTGGACTACACCGACTTCCGCAAGGCAGTGGCCAAGAACAACGTCAAAAAGATCTGCATCATCGGCGGCGGTTTGATCGGCTGTGAATTCACCAACGACCTGCTCAATGGCGGCTTCGAGATCGAGACCGTGGACCCGCTGGGCTACTGCCTGCCCACCCTGCTCCCCGAGCCGGCCGGCAAGGCGGTGCAGCGCGCCCTGGAGGCCAAGGGTGCCAGATTCCATTTCGGCCCGCTGGTCACCGAGGTCAACAAGAAGCCCGGCGGCGGCCTGGCGGTCAGCCTCAACAACGGCAGCACCATTGACTGCGACCTGGTGGTATCGGCGGTGGGCGTGCGCCCGCGCACCGCGCTGGCCAAGGCAATCGGCCTGGACACCAACCGCGGCATCGTCACCAACCGCCTGCTCGAAACCAGTGCAAAGAACGTGTATGCGCTGGGCGACTGCGTCGAGGTCGAGGGCCATGTGCTGGTCTATGTCGCACCGCTGATGGCGGCGGCCCGTGCCCTGGGCAGGACCCTGGCCGGCCAGCCCACCGAAGTGGACTACCCCGCCATGCCCGTGACCATCAAGACCCCGGCCTGCCCGGTGGTGGTGAGCCCGCCGCCGCGGGGCGCCGAGGGCAGCTGGAAGATCGAGGAAAACGGCAACAACGTGGTCGCGGAATTCCGCGCCGCGGATGGCGCGCTGCTGGGCTTTGCCCTCACCGGTGAAGAAGGCATCAAGGAAAAGCTGCGCCTGCAGAAAGAACTGCCGGCGGTGCTGGTCTGAATCCCGGGCGGGGCCGCTGCCGGCCCCGCTTTACCCTGCCGGACAGAACCGTTACTGTCCGGCGCACAACAATAACCAGTCAGATGAGGAATACCGACTATGCGCAAACCTGAACTCGCGGCGTTTATCGCCGATCGGGCGGATCTGCCACTCAGCAAGGCCAACACCGTCCTGTCGGCCATGCTCGACGAAATCACCAACGCGCTGGCGCGCAAGGAATCCGTCTCCCTGGTGGGCTTCGGCACCTTCGAGCCCCGCCACCGCAATGCCCGCACCGGCAAGAACCCGCAGACGGGCGAGACCATCCAGATCGCCGCCAGCACCAGCGTCGGCTTCAAGCCCGGCAAGGCCCTCAAGGACGCTTTGAACTAACACCAGACATCCGCGCCCCGGCGGTACCGGCCCATCATGCTGCGACTGGCCCTGCACTGGCAGATTCTGATTGCCATCGTTCTCGCCACGGTCTGTGGCCTGTGGTTCGGAGAGGACGGCCAGCTGCTGGGCGTGGAACTGATCGCGGTCTACCGTTTTCTCGGCACGCTGTTTCTCAACGCCCTGAAAATGCTGATCGTGCCACTGGTGCTGTCGTCCATCATCGTCGGCGTCGGCAGCCTGCAGCAGGGCGCCGACTTCCAGCGCCTGGGCCTCAAGACCATCAGCTTTTATCTCGCGTCCAGCCTGGTGGCGATACTCACCGGGCTGCTGCTGGTCAACCTGTTCACGCCGGGCATTATCGATGGCCAGCCCGCCGGCACCGCGCTCCATCTCAGCCAGAACAGCGCCGAACTGGACGCGCTGATGCAGGAGCTGGAGGGTCGCTCGGCCGCCGACATCACCGACGTGTTTATCCGCATGGTGCCGCCCAATGTGGTGGAGGCGGCGGCCAGTGGCGAGATGCTGGGGCTGATCTTTTTCGGGCTGCTGTTCGGCTTCTATATGGCCCGCGGCGACGCGCCGTTTCGCGACACCCTGCTGAATTTCTGGCAGGGCGTGTTCGACGTGATGATGCGGATCACCATGCTGGTGATGCGCTTTGCGCCGCTGGGGGTGTTCGGCCTGGTGGCCAAGACCGTGGCCGCCACCGGCTTTGACGCCTTCCAGCCGCTGCTGGTGTTTTTCTTCACGGTGCTGATTGCGCTGGCGATACACGCCTTCCTGACCCTGCCGCTGGCCATGCGCCTGCTGGCCGGGGTGCGGCCCTACCGCCACCTGCGCAATATGTCGCCGGCGCTGCTGACCGCCTTTTCCACCGCCAGCAGCTCGGCGAGCCTGCCGCTGACCATGAAATGCGTGGAGCAGCAGAGCGGGGTATCGAACCGCACCACGAGTTTTGTGCTGCCCCTGGGCGCGACCATCAATATGGATGGCACGGCCCTCTACGAATGCGTGGCGGCCATCTTTATCGCCCAGGCCTATGGCCTGGATCTGAGTGCCGCCCAGCAGTTCACCGTGGTGCTGGTGGCGCTGCTGACCTCCATCGGCGTGGCGGGTATACCCGCCGCCAGCCTGGTCGCCATCACCGTGATCCTCGGAGTCATCGGCCTGCCCCTGGAGGGCATCGGCCTGCTGCTGGTCACCGACCGCATACTCGACATGCTGCGCACTGCGGTAAACGTGTTCAGCGATTCCTGCGGCGCGGTGATCATCGCCCGCAGCGAGGGCGAACCGACCCGGCTGGGGCGCTGAGCATGGGCCGCTGGCTGCGCTGCTGGCCGGGCCTGTGGTCCATGCTGGTGCTGGGGCTGGCGGTGCCCGGCGCGCTGCACGCCGAACCCGCGCCACTCGCCCGCTACCTGGGTGTCGACGCGGCCCTGCAACAGATCGCCCCGCTGACCCGCCTGAGCCTGGCCGGCGGGCCGCTGCACGACCATCTGGATGCCGCCCAGCGCGCCCAGGTCGAGACGCAGGTCGTTGCCCGGCTGGCCGCGGAGCCCCTGCGCGCGGCGGTCGAAGCGGCCCTGCGGGAGTTGCCCGACAGCGCCCGCGCCACGACGCTCCTGGCCGCCGAGCTGCCCCAGCGGGTGCGCAACTTCGACCAGGTGTTCGGCGTCGATGGCGCACCGGAAAAATTCCGCGACTACCGCCGGCAACTGGCGGCCCAGCCACCGCGCGCGGCACGGCGAGCGCTGATCGCAGCCATCGACACCAGCAGTGACACCAGTGCGCACGCGGCGTGGCTGCAGACCGCGGTGGAGGACTGCGCAGCGCGGCACGCGGCCGCCGTCGCAGGCACCGCGCCGGCGCTGGCCCCCCGCGAGCAGCGCCTGAGCGAGCGCGAGACCGCGCTGCGTGATATGGCGGTGGACCTGTCCCTGTATAGCTACCGCTTTCTGCGCGACGAAGAGCTGCAGCAGTATCTCGACCTGCTGCGTCAGCCCGCCGTGCGCAGCGCCCGCGAAACCGCAAGGCAGGCACTGCGCACCGCCCTGTCACAACTGTGCGCGCAGTGACACAATGCCGCCTCGCTGATCCGACCTGTCCACACCCATGACCACCGCCTCCACGTCCCTTGCCCACAGGGGCCAGCGCCTGTTGCTCGCCGGCCTGCTGGCGCTGGTGTCACTGCACGCCTTCGATGAGCTGGTGCTGGCCATCGCGCTGCCGTCCATCGTCGCCGAACTGGGCGGCCAGGCGTGGTACGGGGTGGCCTTTGCCAGCTACCTGCTGGCCAGCCTGCTGGGCATGCGCTGGGGCGGGCTGACCGTGGACCGGCGCGGGCCGGCCGCGTCGCTGCTGGTGGGCTACCTGGTGTTCGCGGCGGGGCTGGTGGTGGCGGCACTGGCACCGGACATGCCGACCCTGATCCTGGGCCGGGTGCTGCAGGGCTTTGGCGGCGGGGTCGGCTGGAACGTAGCCTTCGCGGTGATCAACCTGGCCTGGCCCGCCAGCCGCCGGCCGCGGGTGATTGCGTGGCTGGATTCGGGCTGGGTGCTGCCCTCGCTGCTGGCGCCCCTGCTGGGCGGCTACATCATCGACCAGTGGCACTGGCGCGCCCTGTTCTGGCTGCTGCTGCCGGTCACTGCGCTGGCTCTGCTGGCGCTGTTGCCGCGCCTGGCAAAACTGCCGCGCCACGGCGGCGACGGCCAGGACAGCGGCACCATGCGGGCGGTGATCCTGCTGGTGATCAGCGGCGCGGCGCTGGGCGCGGTGCTGGTGCAGCCCGCCGGCTGGCTGTGGCTGCTGGGCCTGCCCCTGCTGGCCGCGCTGCTGCTGGCGGCGCGCCGCGAGCTGCCCGCCGGGACCCTGCGCGCGCGGGGCACACCCGGCACGGTGATCGCCCTGCACGGGCTGGTGTTCTTTGCGTTTTTCGGCGCGGAGACCTTCCTGCCCTGGTACCTGATCAGCCAGCGCGGCCTCAGCGCCACCCAGACTGGGCTGATTTTCAGCTGCGCGGCGGTGAGCTGGTGCGTGGCGTCATTTGTGCAGTCCTGGCTGGCCTCGCGCTGGACCCGCTGGCGCTCGGTGCGCACCGGCCTGGGGCTGATCCTGCTGTCGGTGGTGCTGACCAGCCTGGTGGTGGTGCACTGGCTGCCGCTGGCGGTGGTGTACCTGGCCTGGGGTATCGCCGGGTTCGGCATGGGGCTGTCCTTCAACGCCCTGACCACCCTGGCCATGGCCTCCGCGGCCCCCGGCCGCGAGGGCGCGATCGCCACCGCCATGGGCCTGGCCCAGACCCTGGGGATGGGCTCGGCGGCCCTGCTGGGCGGGGTGGTGCGCAATCAGGTGGTGGCGGGAGGCGGGGATTTGTCGCGGGCGATTCTGCTGATCTGGCTGCTGTGCGTGGCGGTGGCGGTACTGGCCTGGCGGGTCGCGGCGCGCGCGTCCCGCCAGCCCGACACTCTCAGGCTGCCAGGTTAGCGGCGATCGCCCGCAATTGCTCCCCCGAGTCGACAACTCCCTGGATCACGTCCCGCGCCTTCTCGGGGGTGAGGTGAAGGCGTTCGAAGAACGCCGCCGGAATCGGCTCCAGCGGGCCGTCGCCGATGCCGTGCTCGCGCAGCAGGCGGGTGGCGACATAGATCAGCGCGGCGTACTGGGCGTGTTCGCCCTGGTAGTCCGGGTCGTTCTGGTAGCGCAGCGCGATGCAGACCTCCGGGGGCATCTCCCACATGCGCATCAGCCAGCCCGCCAACTGGTCGCGGGTGACGCCGATCAGGTGGCGCTCGATATGCGCGTGGTTGGCCTCGGGGTTGACCTCCTTGGCGCGGCAATACTGGGTGAAATAGGGCGGAAACACCTCCGCCAGTATCAGGTAGCCGAAGTTGTGCAGCAGGCCGGCCAGGTAGGCCATGCCCATGGTGGGCCGGTGCTCGACGGGGATTGCCGTCACCAGGCTCTCCACCGCGGTGGCGCCGTAGACCGACTGGTTCCAGTAGGGGGTGATCCCCGTCGGCGCGTCCTTGGGCATGGCCATGGTCTTGCCCAGGGCCAGGCCCAGCGCCAGGTTCAGCACCAGGTCGAAGCCCAGCACCCGCACGATGGCGTCGTGCACGGACTTGATCTTGCCCGGTGCGGCGTAATAGGGCGAGGCCGCCCAGCTCACCACCTGGGCCGCCAGCGGCGGGTCGGTCTCGACGATATCGGTGAGGTCCTTGATATCGGCATAGGGGTCGACGCGCAGCTTGATAATGCGCTGGGCGGTGTCGGGCAGGGGCGGGAACTCGAGGGTTTCCTCGAGGCGCTGCTTGATGCGCAGCTCGGTGAAATTGGCCACCGCCTGGGTGATCGTGGTCAGGTCGTCGACCTCGGCCAGGCGGCTGGTCTCCAGGTCCGCCAGCGGTATCGAAAAGTCGGCCACCGTGGCGCTGGCGGCCAGCAGCTGGAAGCCGTCGCGATTGAACTGCAGCACGCTGTCCCGGCTGCCGGAGTCCGCCGCCAGTTGTTGGGCGTCGAGCAGGCGCTTGTCCACGTAGGTGGGCAGCCCCAGCACGCCGGGCACCGCCGGCACCGCCTCGAGGCGCTGCGAGCCCAGCGTTTTCTGCACATCCGCGGCGCTGGCCGGGTGCAGTTGCTGGCCCACGGCGCGGCACAGGGCCTGGATATCCAGCAGGCAGTCCGCCGGATACAACACCTGGTACAAACCCTTGCCGTTCCTGAGCAGGGTGGTTCGCACATCGCTGTTGTGGTGCAACTCTGCGAGCGAAATCGTGGACGGCAGTTCCGCTACGGA
>JAVEVZ010000098.1:0-9486 GCA_034004805.1 Spongiibacteraceae bacterium
GTCACTGTTCGCGGGGTGGTGGGACCTGTTCCCGCTGGGCGGCTTCGTGGGCGACGATTTCGAAGACCTCAGCGCGCTGGGTAAGTTGTCGGATATCACCTGGCACGCGGTGCTGCCGCTGATCGCCTATATGGCAGGCAGTTTCGCCATCACCACCTTCATGATGAAAAACGCGCTGATGGATAATCTCAGCGCCGATTATCTGCGCACCGCCATGGCCAAGGGCCGCGACTTCAAGGGCGCGGTGCGCCACCACGCTCTGCGCAACAGCCTGATTCCGGTGGCGACATCCTTTGGCAACAATATCTCGTTTCTGATCGGCGGCTCGTTTCTGATCGAGACCATTTTCAATATCGACGGTATCGGCCTGCTGGGTTACGAGTCCATTGTCGAGCGCGATTACCCGGTGGTGATGGGCATTCTCGTCGTGTCGTCGATCCTCTATCTGCTGGGCAATATTCTCTCCGACCTGTGCGTGGCCTGGGTCGATCCGCGGGTGAGGTTCGGCGAACAATGAACTGGCCCGCCTGGCTCACCCCCAACCCCCTCACCCGCAAGCGCTGGCAGCGCTTTCGTGCCCTCAAGCGCGGTTACTGGTCGGCGATCCTGCTCAGCCTGCTGCTGCTGTGCGCGGGTTTTGCGGAACTTCTGGTCAACAACCGCGCCCTGCTGGTCAGCTATGAGGGGCAGTGGTACTTCCCCACCTACGGCGACATGCTGCCGGGGCACACCTTCGGCCTCGACTACGATTACGAAACCCACTACCGCGAGCTCGCCGCACAGTTTGCCGCCGAGGCGAGCGGCAACTGGGTGCTGATGCCGCCGGTGCCCTACGGCGTCTACGAAAACGACCTTCGCGACGGCGAATATCCGCCCTACCCACCGTCGTGGGACAGCGGCCACTGGCTGGGCACCGATGTCACGGGACGCGATGTGCTGGCGCGGCTTCTATACGGCTTTCGCACTGCCATGGCGTTTTCACTGTTGCTGCTGGCCTCCAGCTACGCGATAGGCATCGCGGTGGGCTGTGCCATGGGCTACTTCGGCGGCGCCTGGGATCTGATCGGCCAGCGCCTGATCGAGATCTGGTCCAACCTGCCATTCCTGTATGTGATCATGATTGTCGCCTCGCTGGTGCCGCCCAATTTCTGGGCCCTGCTGGCGATCATGGTGTTCTTTGGCTGGACCAGCATGACCTGGTATATGCGCACCGCCACCTACAAGGAGAACACCCGGGAGTACGTGGTCGCGGCGCGGGCCCTGGGAGCCTCCTCCACGCGCATTATCTTTCGCCATATCCTGCCCAACACAGTGTCGACCATCGTCACCTTTATCCCGTTTTCCGTCGCCTCTGGTATCACCGCGCTGACCGCGCTGGACTACCTCGGCTTCGGCCTGCCACCCCCCACGCCCAGTTGGGGAGAACTGCTCAAACAGGGCACCGACAACCTGGAATCCCTGTGGATCGTGCTCAGCGTGGTGGGCGCCATGACGCTGGTACTGATGCTGGTGACCTATATCGGCGAAGCCATACGGGAAGCCTTTGATCCCAGGAGCTTCAGTCGTTATGAATAGGAGCTTCAGCCGCAATGCGTAGACGGATGCAGCCACTGGTCGCACTGGTGCTGCTGGTACTGGGGCACCTGATGCCGGGCCACGGCGCCCTCGCCCAGGCGGCATCGCCCCGGCTGCCCGCCGACCTGGTCTGGGAGACCAATAACGAGGACCCGGTGTTTGCCTCCCCCGACGCACAGCGCGGCGGCCGCTTCCGCACGTTCATTACCTCGTTCCCGCTGACCCTGCGCCTGGTGGGCCCGGACTCCAACGGTGGCTTCGCGGGATTTCTGCGCGACAACCAGCTGTCCTTGACGAATATTCACCCCGACACCTTGCGGCCCATACCCGAACTCGCCACCCACTGGGCCTTCGGTGCCGACGGGCGCACGGTCTACTACAGGCTGGACCCCGAGGCGCGCTGGTCCGACGGCGTGCCGGTCACCGCGGATGACTATGTGTTTGCCCTGCAGTTCATGCGCTCACCGCATATCATCGCGCCCTGGTACAACAACCATTACACCAACGTGATCACCGACGTCGTGAAGTACGACGACCACACCATTGCGGTGGTCGGCGCCAACGTCAAACCCCGCAACGAGCTGCTGTACGAGTACGGCTTCCAGCCGATTCCCCGCCACTTCCACACCCTCGATGAAAACTGGGTCAGGAATTTCAACTGGCAGGTACAGCCCGCGACCGGCGCCTACCAGATCAGCCGCATTCGCAAGGGCAAGTACATCGAGTTCACCCGCGTGGACAACTGGTGGGGCGATGACAAGCGCTATTTCCGCCACCGCTTCAACGTCGAGCATGTGCGCGTCAAGGTGATTCGCGATCTCAATATTGCCTACCAGTATTTCTCCAAGGGCGAACTGGATACCTTCCCCCTGATCATGCCCCAGTTCTGGCACCGCAAGGCCACCGGCAAGGCCTACGACAAGGGCTGGATCGGCAAGATCACCTTTTACAACGACGTGCCCCAGCCCCCCGCCGGCCTCTATCTCAATGAGGCCGACCCGCTGCTGGCGGATGTGCGGGTGCGCTACGGTATCGCCCACGCCCTCAACGTCGACAAAGTGCTGCGCAGCGTGCTGCGCGGTGACTACGAGCGCCTGCAGACCCAGAACGAAGGCTACGGCGACTACACCAACCGCGACATCCGCGCCCGCGACTTCGATCTGAAAAAGGCCGATGCCTGGTTTTCCGCCGCCGGCTGGCAACAGCGCGGACCGGACGGCATCCGGGTCAAGGACGGCCAGCGGCTTTCCGTCAAGATCACCTATATGCAGGCGACCCACACGCCGCGCCTGGTGGTGCTCAAGGAAGAGGCGCGCAAGGCCGGGCTGGAACTGGACCTCCAGCTGCTGGATGCCTCCGCCGGCTCCAAGCAGATCCTGGAGAAAAAACACCAGGCGGCGCGGATGGCCTGGAGCGGCGGCGGCCTGTCGCCGCGCTACTGGGAGTTCTATCACTCGGTCAACGCCGGCCAGACCCAGACCAACAACATCACCAACACCGCCGACCCGGCAATGGACAAACTGATCGAGGCCTACCGCGCGGCGACCGAGAAATCCGTGCGGGTGGAACTCGCCCATCAACTGGAGCAGATGGTGTACGAACGCGGCGTGTTCATTCCCACCTACAAAGTGCCCTACACCCGCGAAGGCTTCTGGCGCTGGATAGAACTCCCCGCCTTCCACGCCACCCGCACCAGCCAGAGCCTGTTCAACCCCTTTGGCGCAACCGGCGGTCTGTTCTGGATTGATGCCGAAATGAAAGAGCGCGTACAGACTGCACGGCGCCTGAATGACGCGTTTCCCGCAATTGACATTGTCGACGACCGCTGGCGCGACGGCGGTGCGCCCTGATGCTGCTGGAGCTGATCGACCTGCATGTCAGCGTCGCCACGGAACAGGGCTGGCTGCCGGTGCTGCGCGGCATCAATCTCGCGGTGGATGAAGGCGAAACCCTGGGCCTGGTGGGGGAATCCGGTTGCGGCAAGAGCATGACCGCGCTGGCAGCCCTGCGCCTGCTGCCCCTGCCGGGCACGCGCATCGACAGCGGCGATATCCGCTTTCGCGGCCAGTCACTGCGGGCGCTGGCCGCCGACTCCCTGCATCAACTGCGCGGCCAACAGTTGGCGATGATCTTCCAGGATCCGATGTCGGCCCTCAACCCGGTGCACAGCGTCGGCCAGCAGCTCCGCGAGGTGTACCGGCTGCACCGCCCCGGCATGAGCGAGCGGCAGATACGCGAGGCCTGTGAGCAGCAGCTGGCGCGGGTGGGCATACCGGAGCCTCGCCAGCGCCTGGACGAATACCCGCACCTGCTGTCGGGGGGCATGCGGCAACGGGTGATGATCGCCATGGCCCTGGCCTGCCACCCGGCGCTGCTGGTGGCCGACGAACCCACCACTGCGCTGGATGTCACGGTCCAGGCGCAGATACTGGGCCTGATCCGCGACCTGCAGCGGGAGACCGGCATGGGGGTGCTGTTTATCAGCCACGACCTCGGCGTGGTCGGCCAGATGGCGGACCGGATCGCGGTCATGTACGGCGGCAGGATCGTCGAACAGGGCAGTCGCCGGCGCCTGCTGAACACGCCCCACCACCCCTACAGCCAGGGCCTGCTCAGCTCGTCGCCAGGCCTGCAGGGACCGCGCAAGACCCGCCTCGCGGTGATACCCGGCAATGTCCCGGCACTGGCGGAGCTGGGCAGCGGCTGTCCCTTCGCCAGCCGCTGCAACCGGGTCAGCCCGCAGTGTGCCGAGATGCCCGCGCTGGAACGTGTTGACGCGCAGGAACTGGTGGCCTGCCACCACTGGCGGGAGCCACAGCCATGAGTGAGGTTTTTATCCGCGAATCCGATCTCGACGATGGGCCCACCCGCGAGCCCCTGCTGGAGATCGTGGACCTGGTCAAACACTTTCCGGTGCGCCGCGGCCTGCTGGGACGCCAGCGCCACGTGCTGCGCGCCGTGGACGGCGTCTCGCTGCAGATCCGGCGTGGCGAAACCCTGGGGCTGGTGGGCGAGTCCGGCTGCGGCAAGTCCACCGTGGGCCGCTGCCTGCTGCAGTTGCAGCGCGTCACCGGCGGGGAGATCCGCTTTCGCGGCGAGCCGATACAGCAGTTGTCGGAGCGGGCGTTGCGGCCGTTGCGCCGGCATATCCAGGTGGTGTTCCAGGACCCCTACGAATCCCTGAACCCGCGCCATACCGTTGCCGACATACTCCGCGAGCCTTTCTTCGTGCACCGTTTGCCGGTCGACCGCACCAGCCTGTGCGAGCTGCTGGCCACGGTGGGACTGGAACCGGACGCGCTGAACCGCTACCCCTATGAGTTTTCCGGCGGCCAGCGCCAGCGCATCGGCATCGCCCGCGCCATCGCCCTGCAACCGGAACTGCTGGTGCTGGACGAGGCGGTGTCGGCACTCGATGTCTCGGTGCAGGCGCAGATCCTCAATCTGCTGCTGGGGCTGCAGGCGCGCATGCAGCTGACCATGCTGTTTATCTCCCACAATCTTGCGGTGGTGCGCCATATCGCCGACCGCGTCGCGGTGATGTACCTGGGCAGGATCGTGGAAGTGATCGACGCCGAGCACATTGCGACGCGCGCGCGCCACCCCTATACCCGGTTGCTGGTGGCGAGTATCCCGGCGCCGGACAAGGCCCTGCCCGACAGCGCCGGCGATACGGCGACGGAGATGCCCAGCCCCATGGCACCGCCACCCGGCTGCCGCTTCCACACCCGCTGCCCCCGCGCCCAGCCGCGCTGTCGGGTCGACGAGCCGCAGCCGACGCGGGCGGCCGGCGATGCGCAGCAGTGGTACGCTTGCCACTACCCCGAGGACGTCTGAAAAATGCCTGCACAGAGGCTATCATCACGCATCGATTTTTACGCGCCAGGAGAGACCGGGTGAGCGTCGGCCAGGAACGCGTTCCTCTCAAGTATGTCCGCACCCTGCTGAAAGTGGCCGAGGCCCAGGGCTATGACGGCGAGGAGCTGCTGGCGTCCACCGGCCTGCCGCCGGCGGAGTTTGCCCAGGCCGGTGATACCCTGCTGCCCGCGCATTACTACACCAAGGTGTACCGCCGCGTGATGTGGTTGCTGCAGGATGAATCCTTCGGCATGAATCTGCGCCAGAAGTCCCCCACCGGGACGTTTCGCATGATGTGCCTGTGCATTATCCACTGCGTCAATCTCGAACAGGCCATGCGTCGCGCAGCGGAATTCAACAGTTTTTGTCGCGCGCTCACCGGCCAGCCCCACCGAACCGCCAATCAGGTAGCGCGCGAGCTGGACGGCACGGCGCTGTTCCTGATGCCCGACACCCGGGAATACATCGCCGACGGCGGCGACAATCTCTACACCGTTGCCCACAGCATCGCCATCTGGCGGCGCTTCTGCGGCTGGCTGATCGGCAAGCCCATCGAAGTGCTGGAAGTGCGCTTCCAGGCCCCGCAGCCCGCTGAAACGGGTTATCTGCGGCAGATCTTTGATTGCCAGCTCAGCTTTTCGCAGCAGGACAACGCCATGCGATTTGCCGACAGCTATCTCTCGGCACCGCTGATCCGCAGCGAGGACTCCCTGCGGGAATTCCTGCGCAACGCGCCCTACCATCTGCTGGCCGCGCAGGACGACGACGACAGTTCGCTGATGTCGCAGATGCGACGCCTGGTGGGCAGCGACCTGAGCAAGGAGTTTCCCAGCGTCGTGGAAATGGCCGATGCGCTCAATATGTCAGTCCGCACCCTGCGCCGCCGCCTGAATGAGCACGGCACCACCTACCAGCAATTCAAGGACCGGCTGCGCCAGGAAGCCGCGGAACGCCTGCTGAATCGCCCGGAACTGAAAATCAATGCGGTGGCGGCGCTGCTCGGCTTCGACGAGCCCAGCGCGTTTCATCGCTCCTTCAAGAAATGGACGGGGATGACCCCGGGCGAATACCGCCAGAGCCGTGGCAGCGACGGCGTCCATTGACACTCATAGCAAGCCCCGCAGGTTTTAATGCGCCGCACACTCACGTGACCGGCGCTGGAGGTTGACCCCGCCGTGCAACTGGATACCGGATTTGGAACATTGGAGCTCAAGGCGCCCCTGCGCCAACAGGCATGGAACGGCGCCGACCGCCTGCTGCTGGACACCGTGCGGGGCATGGACCCCGGCCGCATTCTGGTCGTGAACGACGGCTTCGGCACCCTGCTCTGCGCCCTGCACGCCGCATCCCCCGCCAGCTGGTATGACAGCTACAGTTACGCCCACTGGGCGCAGCGCAACTGGCAGCACAACCAACTGCCCGGCGAACCGCAACTGCTGCTGTCCACCGCCGCACCGGCGCTCGACCCGGCCGCGCCGCACTTCGATACAGTGCTGATGCGCGTGCCCAAGAGCCGTGACCATTACGCAGAACAGCTTGCGACCCTGAAGCCCTGGCTTAGCACCGATGGGGTGGTGATCGTCGCCGGCATGGACAAGCACCTGCAGGACTGGGCCAGCGGCCTGCTGGCCCGCCATGTCGGTCCTGTGGAACGACCCCGCGGCGCCTACAAGGCCCACCATTACCGCGCGCGCAATTGCCCGGACACTAAGGCGCCGGCACCGCCGCCCGGACAATACCGCGAGGCGCGGTTTGACCTGACATTGCAGGCCGCCGGCAATGTCTTCGGGCGCGGGCGCGCCGACGCCGGCGCGGCGCTGATACTGGAGCACCTGGGGAAGCTGCCGGACCACCAGCGGGTTGCGGACCTGGGTTGCGGCGACGGCGTACTGGGCCTGGCCTGGCTGCGCAAAGTCCCCACCGCACACCTGGTATTCACCGATGACTCCGCGCTGGCGCTGTACTGGGCCAGACACAATCTGGTTGCCAATGGCGGTGACGCCGCAAGCGCGGAATGGGTGCATGACGACAGCTTTGGCGATTACGCCGGCGCGCCCTTTGAGCTGATTCTGTGCAACCCGCCCTTCCACCACGATCACGCGCTGACCGGCAGTATCGCCCTGCGCATGTTCCAGCGCGCCAGGCGCCTGCTGGCGACCGACGGACGCCTGTGGGTGGTGGGCAACCGGCATTTGAATTACCAGCGCAGCCTGAAGCAGGTATTCGGCAACAGCCGGGTCGTGGCCAGCAACCCGCGCTTCGTGCTGCTGGAGGCCCATTCTTCCGGGTGATGCTGGCCACGCCGGTAATTTCTATACTGGCCGGCAGCTTGAATCAACGCCGGGTGGCGTCGCGCACAGCTGACCCGTGCGTATATCGCCAACTCACTGGCGACACAAAGCCCATTATCTGCAGGGGAACTCTCGATGAAGTTTGTACTTTCCACCTCGTTTTCCAGTGTCGCCGATCTCACCCGCCTGGCGCCCGTTGCCGACGAAACCGGCTGGGACGCCATGTCATTCTCGGATCATGTGGTGAACCCGGAAACCATCAACACGCCCTACCCCTACACCGAGGACGGCTCGCGGCGCTGGCAGTCCTTCACCGACTGGCCGGATCCCTGGGTGATGATCGGCGCGCTGGCCACCATCACCAAGCGCCTGCGTTTCACCAACAATATTTTTGTGCTGCCGATGCGCAACCCCTACCTGATGGCCAAGGCCATCAGCACCGCCGCCATCGTCTCGAACTACCGCGTCACACCCGCCATCGGCGTGGGCTGGTCCAAGGACGAGTTCGAACTGCTGCAGCAGGATTTCCACACCCGCGGCAAGCGCACCGACGAGATGGTGGAGATCATGCGTCTGCTGTGGACCGGCGAGATGGTGGAATACCAGGGCCAGCACTACCAGTTCCCGCGCCTGGAGATGAACCCGGCGCCCGCGGAATATATTCCGATCTGGGTCGGCGGGATTTCCGACGCCGCCATTCGCCGCGCCGCGCGCCTGGGCGATGGCTGGGTCACCGATCTGCAGACCAGCGACGAAATCATCGAGTGCGTCACCCGGCTCAACGGCTATCGCCGCGAGTACGGCCGCGACGACCGCCCCTTCGAAGTGATGGCCACGCCCAGTGACGCCTTTACCGTCGACGCTTACCGGCGTCTAGAGGAACACGGGATAACCCATATCCTCACCCAGCCCTGGCCCTTCTATCACGGCGACACTCAGGAACTCGACAAGAAGATCGACGGCATACGCCGCTATGCCGACGACATTATCGCCAACTGCAGTTAGGGAACCCTGACGGGGGACGGCCTGGCGAATTGCCGGTTCGCCAGCGAAACCTTATGCTGTCCCCTTTGCCGGCGAGTGCTTAACCATGATCAAACATATCGTGATGTGGCGTCTGAAGGACCACGCCGAAGGGGCCGACAAGGCCACCAACGCCGCCCGCATCATCGCCCTGCTCCAGTCCCTCAACGGCCGCATCGAAGGCCTGCGCCACCTGGAAGTCGGGCGGAATTTTGCCGACTCCGAATTTGCCGCGGACCTGGTGCTGTATTCCGAACTTGATTCCAGGGAGGCCCTGGCTCACTACCAGCAACACCCGGAACATCAGGCCGTGGCGAAACTGGTGAGCGCCATGGTGTCGGACCGCCGGGTGGTGGATTACGAGTTGGGTGACGACTGACGGGACGCTGGACGCTGGACGCTGGACGCTGGACGCTGGACGCTGGACGCTGGACGCTGGACGCTGGACGCTGGACGCTGGACGCTGGACGCTGGACGCTGGACGCTGGACGGAGTATGTCGTGCGGCAGCCAGCATGCAAGGCCCGGTTTTGCGTCTTCCGTCTTCCGTCAAGCGTTTAGCCTTTTCGTTTTATACGTCTGACGTCTGACGTCTGATGTCTGACGCTAAAGGCACATCCCCTTCGAATCCGCGTCCGCGCCCTGCGCCCTGCGACTTGCGTCTTCCGTCTCCCGTCTCCCGTCTCCCGTCTCCCGTCTCCCGTCCAGCGTCCAGCGTCCAGCGTCCATCGTCAGACGTC
>JAVEVZ010000099.1:0-9439 GCA_034004805.1 Spongiibacteraceae bacterium
GGTCTTCTTTGTGTTTGCCTGGCTGCTGAACCGAGAGTACTGGAAAGACGTCCATTGAATCGCGGGTGCCGCCCCTCGGTGCGGCTGCAGCGTTATAGAACTCTGTGAACTGAGGGGAAGCCCATGAACGTGGTGTCCAAGCGGTCAATGATGACCTATTTCTCCGACCCGACCTGTCAGTACAGCCATCGGGTGCGCATCGTGCTGGCGGAAAAGGGGGTCACGGTGGACATAGTTACCGTCGACCCTGCGCACAAGCCGCAGGAACTGGCGGACATCAACCCCTATAACAGCCTGCCCACCCTGCTTGACCGCGATCTGGTGCTCTACGAATCCAAGGTGATGATGGAGTACCTCGACGAGCGATTCCCTCATCCGCCGCTGTTGCCGGTCTACCCCGTGGCCCGCGCCAACAGCCGCCAGCTGATGCACCGTATCGAGCACGACTGGTGCAACCTGACCGACACGCTGACCAACAGCCGGGCGCAGAAAGCCGGCGAGAAAGCGCGCAAGGAACTGCGCGAGGGCTTGATCGCGGTGGCGCCGATCTTTGGTGAAATGCCCTATTTCATGAGCGAAGAGTTCACCCTGGTCGACTGCTGCCTCGCGCCGATATTGTGGCGACTGCCGGCGCTCGGCGTAGACCTGCCCAATACCAAGCAGACCAAGCCGCTGCACGATTATATGGAGCGGTTGTTCGAGCGCGAAGGGTTTCAGGCCAGCCTGACCGATGCCGAGCGGGAAATGCGCAGCTCCCGTGCTGCCTGAGGGGCGCTTGTGTCCGTGAATGCCATGAGCTCCAGCCGCCCCTACGTGGTGCGGGCGCTCTATGACTGGATCGTCGATAACGACTGCACACCCTATGTTCTGGTGGATGCCACGGCCGAAGGCGTGGTGGTCCCCAGGCAATACATCAAGAACGGGCAGATCGTGCTCAATATCTCCCCCAGTGCCGTGATGGATCTGATGCTGGAAAACGCGGCGATGCAGTTCAACGCGCGCTTCGGCGGCGTGCCTACCCAGATCTATGTGCCGATGTCCGCCGTGCTGGGCATCTACGCCAGGGAGAACGGCCAGGGCATGCTGTTCGACGCGGAGCAGCCCTCGCCGCCAGACCCGTCCAAGGGCAGTCGCCCGAGCCTGAAGGTCGTCAAGTAGGCCGCTCCTGCGTTCCCTCCGTCAGGGTTGTTCGAAAATCTTTACCACTTTCTGCACGCCGGCAACGCCACGGGCAATCTCCGCCGCGGCGTCCGCCTCTGCCTGGCCC
This sequence comes from Spongiibacteraceae bacterium, assembly GCA_034004805.1. Lineage (GTDB taxonomy): Bacteria > Pseudomonadota > Gammaproteobacteria > Pseudomonadales > CAMLJR01 > JAVEVZ01. The sequence goes on from JAVEVZ010000099.1 coordinate 1,268, forward strand.
ACCAGCCCCATCAGGTAGACGATGCCGTTTTCCGTAACGGTTTTGATATGGCTGCTGTCCACCGCATTGCTGGCGATCAGCTGGGTCTTCACCTTGGTGGTGATCCAGGCGTCGTTTGTGCGGGCCAGCATGCTGGTCTTGCCGGTGATGCTCAGCTCGTTGTGTACGCGCTGCACGCGATTGATGTCGGCGACGGTTTTGGCAGCGAGCTGGCGCAATTCCTCAGAGGCGACCTGCCCGGCGAGCAGCACCACGCCGTTGTAACTGACGACCACCAGGTTGGCCTTGTCCAGCCCGGGAGAGGCTTTGTTGAGGTTGTGATAGGCCTTGGTCTCTATCAACTGGTCGTCGATCATGCTGCCGAAGCTGCGTGAATTCTCGTTGTCCTCGATGGGTTCGTCCGAGGTCGCGGACAGGATGCTCGCGCAGCCGGATGCCAGGGCGGCACATACCAGCAGTGGGCCGAAAAGTGTACGTGCAAACATCGATTAGTCGCCTCCGAAAAGTTGGCAGTCGATCAGATCGCTCAGTGCGTGTAGACAGAGCAGGTCGAGTTCAATGATACGCGCTGGATCGGTTGCAGGGACCTGCAGGATCGCATCGTCGCTGGTCAGCAGCGCCGCCAGATCGCCACAATTGCTGGGACCTATCGCCACCGTGATCAGTTCCCGATCGTGGGCGGCCTGTATGGCCTGCAGGATGGCGCCCGACGCGTGGCTGCCGCAGATGATCAGCAACAGATCACCCGGTTGCCCCAGGGCGCGTATCTGGCGTGCAAACACTTCGTTGTAATGGGTTTCCGTGGCGATGGCCGTCAGCAAACTGACATCGCTGGCCACCGTGACTGCCGGCAGCCCCGGCCGCTCGCGGCGGTAGCGGTGCATCAGTGTGTTGGTGAAATGCTGCGCCAGAAGGCCTGCGCTTCCCTCGCCCAGGGTCAGAATCTTTCCGTCCTGCAGCAGGCAGTTGGCCATGCGCGTGGCGACGTCAATAATGCCGGCGGCGAGCAGATCCGCCGCCTGCAGCATGTCGTCCACGCCGCCGTGAAAATGTTGAACAACGCGCTGGTAGAGATCCATAACCATCCATCGGTGAGCAAGTGGCGTGCGCCGCACTCGTCAGAATTTGTTGTGGGGCTTCGACAGCACATGTGGCCGGCGCGCGGTCGCGACAACTGCCAGAAGCGCTTCAGACATTCTCGAAGGCACTTTTGATCCACTCAAAATGTGGCGCCGCGCTGTGGTCCGATGCGGCGAGCACGTCAAAGCGACACGGGCGCCGGCTCAACGCAGCGTGACGCCGCAGAAAATCCGCCGCGCAGGCACTGATCCTGCGCTGCTTGGCGCGCGTCACCGACTGCGCCGCACCGCCGTAAAGGCTTGCGCGCCGGTAGCGCACCTCGACAAAGATCACGCAGCGGCCGTCGTCGGCGACGATATCAATTTCACCGAAGCGGCTGCGATAGTTGGTGGCGATAATGCTTAGCCCCTGGCCCGCCAGCCACTCAACCGCCCGCTGTTCGACCTGTCGCCCCGCCGAGGGCGGCTTCGCGCCGTCGTCCCGTCTCATCGTCAGGCAGCTCCTTTGCCCTGGGATCCCCTTTGTTTGGATCTCCCTCCACCACCGGCACCACCGTCGGCGTGCCGCGCTTGAACTGTGCCAGCAGCGAATCGCGCTCCAGCTGGCGGCGCGCGTTGAGCCTGAGCGTGCCGGTCTTGCCGTACAGGCGGCTGTTGGCCACCGTCTCCAGCTGCGGCAGTCGGGGATAGAGCTGGTAGCTGTCGGCGCCAAATGCGGCCAGGCGGCGGTAGTTGACAGCCTGGGGCCGCAACTGTTCCAGCTGCTGGCGCAGCGGATCCGGGGTCAGAACCCAGGGCATATCGGTAAAGCGCACGCCGTTGAGGTCGTTGTCCGCCTTGCTGGGCACGCCAGTGTATACCTGCGAGGTGCTGTAGACGGGAATATCGCCGGCGTAGTGGTAGGCCAGCAGCGGCACCAGCGAGCGGGCCTGCTGGGGGCGCGCCTGGAGCATGATCAGTTCGATGTCCTGGCGTCTGCGCGGGGTGAACTCGGCGGACTGCTGGATGACTTGTCGGACGCGCGCGGCGCGGCGCTGACTCTGGTCCAGATGCAGCGCGTGTTCGATGATTTTCGAGTAGTCCTTCTGCTCCTGGTAATACCCCTCCGCGACAATATCGCCGCCCTGCGCCTGCCATTGCTCAGCGAAGCTGCTGACAACGCGGGCGCCGCGTTCGGTGTCGGGGGCCAGGATCATCGCGCGCTGGTGGTGCATGCCGGCCAGGTAGGCGAGCTGGCGGGCCTCGTCCTCGGGAGCCAGCGCAAACTGGAACATCGCCAGCGGCGGCAACACATCGTCATCGACGCGGTTGAGGGCCAGGGTCGGCACCGCGAGGCCTGGCTGCTGCGCCAGCTGGCGGACGCGCTGCTTGTCCAGTGGCCCCACCACCAGCTCTGCGCCGTCACGCACGGCCAGGGCGTGGATCGCTGCGATATCCTCGCTCGCGTTGGTGTCATAGACGCGCACCGCCGGGCTGTAACCGCCGTGGCTGCGGGTCTCGTAATAGGCGGCCATAAAGCCGTCGAGCACCGCCTGACCGTATTCCGCCAGCGCGCCACTCAAAGGCAGCAGCAGGGCAATGCGCCTGGGCTGGCTGGCGGCCAGTTGCTGCAGCAGCTCCAATCCACCCGGCAGGCGCACGGCGGCCGGGTGCTGGGGCCAGTCGGCGCGCCATTGCTGAAGCTGCTGCAGTTGCTGCGCGAGGTCGCCGCGGTTGTCCTTGGCGATGGCCGCCAGACTCAACCAGGCGTGCAGCGCGGGCTCCGCTGTTGCCTGGGCGCGTGCCGTCAGCTCGGACTGCGGCAGGTGCATCAGCTCGCGCCACAGCGCGTCGGCGTTGGCCTGGGCGGCGTCCTTCCGCAGCAGAGGGTTTAGGTACACGCGCTCGGTGGCGGACGCCAGGTGATTGCCCAGCAGCGCCTGGCTGGCGGCGCGCAGTTCGCCTAGCTGTCTGCGCTGGGCCTTGTTCAGGCGCTCTTCGTTGAGCAGGAAGGTCTCTGTTTCGAGGCTGTTGAGTGCGGCCTGCGGATCGTCGCTGGCGAGTTGCCAGCGCGCCAGCAGCAACTGGTGCTGCAGTTGCAGGTCGATATCGACGCTGCGGGTGTCGACGCCCGTCAGCAACTTGCCGGCCAGTGCGGTTTGGTCCGCCTCCAGCAGCAGGCCGGCGGCTTCCAGCAGGTACGCCTGGCGGCGCGGGGCGGGGGAGTTGTCGGCATCGCGCAACAGCTGCTGGATCTGGTCGCGCTGCGCGGGACTGCCTGCGGTGTCGTCAGCAGGCCGGAGGTCGGTGCTGCCACAGGCGACCAGCAACAGTGTGGTGATCGCGGCCAGCAGCAGGCGGCGCGCTGTCAACAGGCTCGCAAGCTTGTTAGGCTTGCCGCCCATTGCGGGTAGGGCTGGGGGCATGGTGATCAATGGATGCAGGCTTGTATGTGGTGGCGACGCCGATAGGCAACTTGGGCGATATGGTACCCCGCGCCATCGCCGTGCTCCAAGCCGTGGATCTGATTGCCTGTGAAGACACGCGTCACAGTCGGCGCCTGCTGGACCACTTCGGCATAGAGACGCCCGCGCTGGCCTACCACGACCACAGCGATCCGCGGGTGGCGCAGCAGTTGCTCGCGCGCCTGCAGGCCGGCCAGTCGGTGGCGCTGATTTCGGATGCCGGCACGCCGCTGGTTTCCGACCCGGGGTTTCGCCTGGTCGATATGGCGCTGGATGCGGGTGTGCGCGTCGTGCCGATTCCCGGCGCCTGCGCGGCGATCGCGGCCCTGAGTGTCGCCGGTCTGCCCACCGACCGCTTTCATTTCGAAGGTTTTCTGTCCGCCCGGCGCGGCGCCCGGCGCGAGCGTCTGCAGACCCTCGCCGCCAGCGAAGTGACCACTATCTTTTACGAGGCGCCGCACCGGCTGCGGGACTGTCTCGCCGACATGGCCGAGCTGTTCGGTGATGATCGCCAGATTGTCCTGGCCCGCGAACTCACCAAGCAGTTCGAGACCGTGCGCCGTGCCCCCGCCGCCGAACTGCTGGCCTGGGTCGAAGCGGACAGCAACCAGCAGCGCGGCGAGTGCGTGCTGGTGGTGCGCGGCCAGACCCGGGTGGCGAGCCTGGACGCCGGCGTGCAGCGCTTGATGGAGGCGCTGCTGGAGGAGTTGCCGCTCAAACAGGCCGCGGGCATCGCCGCGCGCGCCACCGGCCTGCCCCGGCGTGAACTCTACGAGTGGGGCGTGGCCTTCAAGAACGGCTGAGCGCAGGGCGGGGGCTGTGTGCGGTAGCGCTTGCCTCGCGACCGGTGCGCCGCTACAGTGCGCCGCGAGTCGGCCGGGCAACCGCCGCCCGTTTTTGCGGGGGGAGGAAAGTCCGGGCTCCACAGGGCAGAGTGCCAGGTAACCCCTGGGAGGCGCGAGCCTACGGAAAGTGCCACAGAAAATATACCGCCTACGTCCGCGCAAGCGGGCCGGTAAGGGTGAAATGGTGCGGTAAGAGCGCACCGCGCGGCTGGCAACAGGCGTGGCAGGGCAAACCCCACTCGGAGCAAGGCCAAATAGGAACCCGTCGCTGCGGCCCGCAGTGGGTTCGGGTAGGCTGCTTGAGACCTGTGGTGACGCAGGTCCTAGATGAATGGTTGCCCAAGACAGAACCCGGCTTACAGGCCGACTCACCTATCACTTTGCCGGCGCCGCAGGGCGCCGGCCTCTCTTCGATACTGGGCGCCGAGCGGCGCCATCTTAACAAGTTACTTTAAGTTCCCCCCGCACATCTTTGTATGCGCTGGAAAACCCGCCCTGCCGCATCTGGCTTTCAGCAATGTCTCGGCGTTTTCCCGCGCGTTCCCCACAGTTTCCACGCTTATCCCCGCATCTTGCTTGACAAGCCAATTGGGCCGTCCCTATAGTGTGCAAAAGTGGTGGAAAGTGGTTTTTTGTGGTTTTTGGTGGGCATTTGCAGCCGCCAAGTGGGGGAAAGTGTTTCTCGGGAGTTACGCCATCAATCTGGACGCCAAGGGGCGCCTCGCCATCCCGGCCAAGGTACGGGATGAGCTGGCCGCTGTCTGTGGCGGCAAGGTGGTAGTAACCGCTCACACCGAGGAGCGATGCCTGCTGGTCTATCCCGAGCAGCAGTGGCAGGACCTGCAGCCCCGGATCGAGGCGCTGCCCAATATCAACCGCAAGGCCCGCCTGATGCAGCGCCTGCTGCTGGGCTATGCGACGCCGCTGGAAATGGACAGCAATGGCCGTGTGCTGTTGCCGGCCACGCTGCGCGAGTACGCGGGGCTGGACAAGAAACTCATGTTGGTTGGCCAGGGCAAGAAGCTGGAGTTGTGGAGCGAGGAGAGCTGGCAGTCCTGGATTAACGAAGCGGGCGGGGACGAATTGCCGGAAGAAGTTCTGGCGCTGGTGTTGTAGTGGGGCAGCCATGAGCCAGGCCCACGACACCGTACTGCTGGAGGAAGCAGTGGCCGCATTGGTGAGCGATGTGAACGCCTGTTATGTAGACGGCACATTCGGCCGCGGCGGGCATGCGCGGGCGATCCTGGACCGTCTGTCGCCCACCGGAAAGCTGTTTGCGGTGGACCGCGATCCCGAGGCGGTGGCCGCGGGTCTCGCGCTGGCGGAAGCCGACAGCCGGCTGCAGATGCTCGCGGGCGGTTTTGCCGACATGCCGGCGCTGCTGCGCCAGGCGGCTTGGCAGACTCCGGTACAGGGCGTGTTGCTGGACCTCGGCGTGTCTTCTCCGCAACTGGATCAGGCGGCGCGCGGCTTCAGTTTTATGCGCGACGGCGCCCTCGATATGCGTATGGACCCGACCAGCGGCATCAGTGCGGCCCAGTGGCTGGCCGAAGCGGATGAGCGGGATATCGTCAATGTGTTGAAGACCTACGGCGAGGAGCGCTTCGCCAAGCGCATTGCGCGGGCCATTGTCGAGGCGCGCAGTACCGCCCCGCTGACCACGACCCATGAGCTGGCGGCGCTGGTGGCGGCGGCGATACCGGTGCGCGAGCCGGGCAAGCATCCGGCCACCCGCAGCTTTCAGGCTATTCGCATACATATCAACGATGAGCTGGGCCAATTACAGCGCCTGCTCGCCCAGGTCGTGGACCTGCTGGCAGTGGGCGGGCGGCTGGTGGTGATCAGTTTTCACTCGCTGGAGGATCGTATCGTCAAGCGTTTCATGCGCGACCAAAGCCGCGGTGAGCAGTTGCCGCGCTATTTGCCCGTACGTGATGAACAGCGGGGTGTGCGCCTGCGCCTGGTGGGCGCGGCGACGCGCCCCGGCGATGCCGAGGTGGCGCGCAATCCACGGGCGCGCAGCGCCGTGATGCGGGTTGCGGAACGAATTGCGTAGGCCGATTCCGTCGCGGGCAGCCGCGGCGGGTGATAACGATAACGATGTGGCAGCCATGATGCTCTGGGGAAGAATCAATGAATCACATAGTGTGGCGCTGGCCCGCGCCGGTTGGCCCCTCGCGGTGGTGTTCCTTGCAGTTCTGGCGTCGTCGCTCGCTGTGGTCCAGGTCACCCACCACGCCCGACAGCTGTTCAGCCTCTCCGAACAACTGGAGCAGCAGACGCGGACGCTGGAAGAGGATTGGGAGCGACTGCTACTGGAGCGCGGCACCTGGGCCTCGCAGGAGCGCATCGAGCGGGTGGCCCGTCAACAGCTGCAGATGAAAACGCCCCCGCCGGACCAGATACAGGTGATCGGGAATGGTTAACGCGCCAGCGGACATCGTGCGCTGGCGGTTCTACGCCATCGCTGCACTGCTGGGCCTGATGGCCCTGGCGCTGATCGCGCGCCTGGCGGTGTTGCAGGTGGTCGACGTCGAGCGCGGCTACCGGTTTCTGCAGAGCCAGGGCAATGCGCGCACCACACGCACCGAGGTCATACCTGCGCACCGGGGCCAGATCCTGGATCGCAATGGCGAGCCGCTGGCGATCAGCACGCCGGTGGTGTCCCTGTGGGCCGATCCCCGCGAACTGGCCGACAGCCAGCAGGAGTGGCCGCAGCTGGCCAAAGCGCTGGGCATGCCGTTGAAAGACCTGAAGGCGCGTATCGCCCAGCACGACGGCCGCGCCTTTATGTACCTGCGCCGCCACGTGCCGCCCCAGGACGCGGCACAGATACTCGAGCGGGATTACCGCGGCGTCTATGGCCGCCAGGAATACCGGCGTTTCTATCCCGCCGGAGAAGTGGCAGCCCACGTGCTGGGCTTTACCAATATCGACGATGCGGGCCAGGAAGGGCTTGAGCTCGCTTTCGACGAATGGCTGCGCGGCGAACCCGGCGCCAAGCGCGTCCTCAAGGACCTGCGCGGGCGCGTTATACGGGATATCGACGCGGGCAGAATGGCGCGTCCCGGCAATGACCTGATGCTGAGCATCGACCTGCGCCTGCAGCATATGGCCTACCGCGAACTGAAGGCCGCGCTGGCCCGCTACGATGCCAAGGCCGGCTCCATCGTGCTGCTGGACAACGCCAGCGGCGAAGTGCTGGCGATGGTCAACCAGCCTTCCTTTAATCCCAATGACCGGTCCCAGCGCCGCCCCGCCACCATGCGCAATCGCGCCATCACCGATCAGCTGGAGCCGGGCTCGACCATGAAGCCGCTGACCATGGTGGCGGCCCTCGAGAGCGGTCAGTACAGCATCGACACGGTGATCAACACCAGCCCGGGCTGGATCAGGGTCGGCGGCAAGACCCTGCTGGACCCGGTCAACTACGGGCCGATAAGCCTGACCACCGTGCTGGCCAAGTCCAGTCAGGTGGGCACCAGCAAGGTTGCCCTGTCCCTGGACATGCAAGCGCTGTGGGGCGTGTTTGAGCGCTTCGGCCTGGGGCGCTCCACGGGCAGCGGTTTTCCGGGCGAGAATTCCGGGGTGTTGCCCAACCGCGAGCGCTGGCGGCCCATCGAGCAGGCCACCTTCGCGTTTGGCTACGGCATGACCGCGACGCCGTTGCAGATGGCACAGGCTTACGGCGTGTTCGCCAACCGCGGCGAGTTCGTGCCGGCAACACTGTTGAAGCGCCAGGAACCGGTCGAAGGACAGCGGGTGGTGGCGGCACCGATCGCCGAAGACGTGGTCAAAATGCTG
>JAVEVZ010000100.1:0-9428 GCA_034004805.1 Spongiibacteraceae bacterium
CTGGTTGGTGCAGCGCTGGCGCTGGCCGCGGCCCCTGGCGGCATTGGGGGCGGGCCTGCTGGTGTGGGCGCTGGGCCTGGTAAGTGTGTATTCCTTTAATGTGCTGGCCGATGTCCGGCCCCTGGGCCTCAGTCTGTTTGCGTGGCTGGACCGGCTGCTGACGCTGGTGCTGCTGCCGGTGGTGGGGCTGGGAGTGGCGCTGCTGGTGGGTTGGCGGGCGCGTTTGTCGGGGCTGCGCGATGAGTTTGTCAGCGACCGACCTGCAGTGTTCGGGATCTGGTACTGGCTGCTGCGGTATATTGCGCCGCCGGCGGTGGTGGCGCTGCTGGTGGCAGGCTGGCTGGGTTGGTGACGGGTGTGGTGATCGTGGGTGGTGATGGATGGCAGTAATTGAGCGCAGCGTGCTGTTGCCGCACTCCGCGCAACAGATGTTTACGCTGGTCAACGACGTGCGCCGTTATCCTGAGTTCCTGCCCGGCTGCGCAGCCACCGAGGTGATGGCCGAGAGCGAGACCGAGATGGTCGCCCGGCTGGTGCTGTCCAAGGCCGGACTGCGCTATGCGTTCACCACGCGCAACGCGCTGGTGCCGGGTGCGTCGATAAGGCTGGCACTGGTGGAGGGACCGTTCAGGCGTCTGCAGGGCGAGTGGAGCTTCACGCCGCTGTCCGGTGGCGCCAGCAAGGTGGCGTTGCGTCTGGAGTTCGAGATGGCGGGGGCGCTGCTGAACCGGGCGGCGTCGAAGTTGTTTTCAGAGGTGGCGGACGGCATGGTCGACGCCATGGTTAAACGAGCAAGGCAGGTCTATGGCACAGAGTGACAAGATACGCGTCGAGGTGGCCTACGCGCTGCCCGACCGTCAGCAGATTATCGGGTTGGACGTGGCGCCGGGCACCACCGTGCTTGAGGCGGTGCGCATGAGCGGCATAGAAAAGCGGTTTCCGGATCTCGATATCGAGAACGCCGATATGGGCATCTTTGCCAAGGCAGTTGCCAGGCCGGCGGAGCAGGTGCTGGCCGAGGGCGACCGGGTGGAGATCTACCGGCCGCTGATTGCCGACCCCAAGGAAGTGCGCAAGCAGCGCGCCGCCAAGCTCAAGGAAGCCAAGCAGGCGAATTGAACGCAGCGGCTGACATGGCGCGAGCACGCCGGCGCCCGATCGACGCGGGCCGGTCAGCGGTAGAAAGCAAGGTAATAAAACCGCGCGCTAAAAAGTCAGCGTGCGTCATCGGGGGTTTGCGTCCCGCTGGGCACAAAATCGCCGCTCAGGTGTGCGAGTTTGTCTGACTCGAAAAACAGGCTCAGGCGCTGCACCTGGCGGTCGCGGCCACCGGGTGCGATGGTGTACACATAGTCCCAGCGGTCCGCGTGGAAGGTGTCCTGTACCAGGGCAGTGCCCATGATGAACTGCACCTGGCTTTTGCTCATGCCGGGCTGCAGCTGGTCGACCATTTCCTGGGTAATGATATTGCCCTGATCGATGGTCAGGCGATACACGCCGGGGAAGTCCAGATTGCTGCAGGCGCTGACTGCAACAGCCAGTATCAGCGGGAGGAGCTTTTGCATTTGCGAGGTGATTCCCGTATCTTTCCAGCGCTGGATCATACCGCATGTCACCAGTGAACGTCAGGGGCAAGTCCAAATGTCCACCGAAAATCAGGAACTTCGCAAGGCCGGCCTCAAAGTCACTCTACCCCGTGTAAAGATTCTGCAGTTGTTGGAACAGGCCGAGGCCGCCAACCTGCACTTAAGCGCTGAAGATATTTATAAGACCCTGCTGGATGCCGGCGAGGATGTGGGTCTGGCTACGGTGTATCGGGTGCTGACCCAGTTTGAAACCGCGGGTCTGGTGAGCCGTCACAACTTCGATACGGGGCATTCGGTTTTTGAACTGTCCACCGGCGACCACCACGATCATATTGTGTGCATGGATACCGGCGAGGTGATTGAGTTCTATGACGAAGTCATTGAGAAGCGTCAGCACGAGCTGGTGAAAGAGCGCGGCTTTGAACTGATTGAGCACAGCCTTGTGCTGTACGTGCGCAAAAAACCTGGCAAAAGCGGCAAATCAAAGTAAGTGCCGCCGAGGCGCGATCAACACCTTCCGACCGCGCGAACCCCTTTAGAACGCAATTCTTTTTAAAACACCGCTTAGAACACAGCTTAGAACGCAACGCGCCTTGCACCCTGTCAATCCTTGCTCTTGACGCTTTGCGGCCTGTTACATTTCACGGTCGTTGAGTCTCCGGCCCCTCTGAATCCACGCGCGTTTGGGAGGGCTTCGGGCGAGGTTTTGCGCGGTGCACAGTGTGCCGATCATCCGCCCAGGCAGCGCCGCGCGCGCAGGCAACACCCGGTCCCGGGGCTGAACCCTTGCCTGCCGCTGGGCCCGCTTGCGGGGTGCGCAGGTCAGTGGGTCAGGTTCAACATTTCGCGGGCGTGTGCCAGGGATTGATCGGTGATCTGCAGGCCGCCCAGCATGCGCGCAATCTCCTGAATTTTCTCTTCGTGCTGCAAGGGCTGGACCGTGGTGCGCACTGTGTTGCGGGCGCTGGTTTTGCGCACGCTGAGGTGCTGCTGGGCCTTGCTGGCCACCTGCGCCTGGTGGGTGACGCAGATCACCTGGCTGCGGCTGCCCAGCTCGCGCAGGAGGTTGCCGACCACTTCCGCGGTGGCGCCGCCGATGCCCACGTCCACTTCGTCGAACACCAGGGTGGGCACGGCGCTGCTCTGGGCGGTGGCGACCTGAATGGCCAGACTGATGCGCGACAGCTCGCCGCCGGAGGCGATGCGGCCCAGTGGCGCCGGCTCGCTGCCGGGGTTGGTGGCGATCAGGAACTCCACGTCTTCGGCGCCCTGCGGGTGGGGCTCATTGCCGTCCAGCGGGGTCAGGGCGACGCGGAAGCGGCAGCCACCCATGGCCAGGGCCTGAAGTTGTTTTTCCACCAGTTTCTGGAGCTGGTTCGCGGCCTTGCTGCGGGCCTTGCTGACGGCGGCGGCGGTGGCGCGGCAGGCGGCCAGCGCGGCGTCAACCTCGGCGCTGAGGGCTTCGATATCGCTGTCACCGCCGCCCAGGCCGGCCAGTTCGGCGCGCAGTTCGGCGTGAAAGCCTGCCAGTTGCTCCGGCTGCAGGCGGTGCTTGCGGGCGAGCTGATAGATGGCGTCCAGGCGTTCTTCCACGGCGCGCATGCGCGCCGGGTCCAGCTCGAAATCGTCGAGAAAACCCTGCAGGTTGTGGCTGGCTTCCTCGACCTGGATGCGGGCGCTGTCGAGCATCTGTTCGGCTTCGCTGAGGGCGCGGGTCTTGGGGTCCACCTCCGCCAGTGAGCGCAGCGCCTGGCCCAGGATGGACGCGACATTTAGCTCGCCCTCGCGGCACAGGGCCAGGGCATGCTGGCAGGCCTGGAGTATGCCGTCGCCATTGGCCAGCTGCTTTTGCTCCTGTTCCAGGGCCGGCAGTTCGTCCGGCCCCAGGGCGAGGCCGTCGAGCTCCTCGACCTGGTAGGCCAGCAACTGGGCGCGGGCGCTGTGTTCATCGCGGTGCAGGATGCGCTGCTCGAGGCGCTCGCGCAGGCTTCGGTAATGGGCGACCTGGCCGGCCAGGGTGTCCAGCGCGTCGGTGGTGCCGGCGTAGGCATCCAGCAGGGCGCGCTGCTGGGGCTTGCGCAGCAGCGACTGGTGGGCGTGCTGGCTGTGAATATCCACCAGCAGCTCGCCGATCTCGCGCAAATCCTGCATGGTGGCGGGGCGGCCGTTGATAAAGCCCCGGGAGCGGCCCTCCGCGGTGACCACGCGGCGCAGCAGGCAGTCGTCCCCGGCTTGCAGTTCCCGCTCACTGAGCCATTGTTTTGCAGCGGGAATGGCGCGGATATCGAAGCTCGCGTGGATATCGGCACGCTCGGCGCCGGGGCGCACGGCGCTGCTGTCGGCGCGATCACCCAGCGCCAGCCCCAGCGCGTCGAGCATAATGGATTTGCCGGCCCCCGTTTCGCCGGTGACCGCGCTCATGCCGGGATGGAACTCGACTTCCAGGTGGTCGGCGATGGCGACATTGTCGATGGTGAGGTGCAGCAGCATGGTGGCGAGGCTCCGGCTTCAGACATGGCTTTTTATACAGTATTGGCGACGGGCCGACAATTGCCCGTCCACGCCCGGGCTGGCTAGAATCCGGATTGTCGTAAACGGCAGGAGTAAGGCGGAATGGCGGGAGAGTTGATCTCGGAGCGTGCGCAGGTCCTGCTCAAGGCGTTGGTCGCGCGCTATATCCGCGAAGGCCAGCCGGTGGGCTCCAGAACCCTGCTGGAGGACAGTGGGCTGGCAGTCAGTCCGGCGACGGTGCGCAATATCATGGCCGACCTCGAGGAGCGTGGCCTGATCGCCGCGCCGCACACCTCGGCGGGGCGTATCCCCACGGTGCAGGGCTACCGGCTGTTTGTCGATACCTTGGTGCAGATGCGCCGCCCCGATGCGCTGGACTGGGACGGTCTCGCCCTGGAACTGAACCCCGACCAGTCGCCCAAGGCGCTGGCCGGCAGCGCTTCGCGCCTGCTCGCGGACCTGAGCGCCCAGGCCGGCCTGGTCACGGTGCCGCGCAGGGAACAGCAGGCGTTCCGCCAGGTGGAATTCCTGCCGCTGTCCGATAACCGGGTGCTGGTGATCCTGGTGGTGGACGAACAGGACGTGCAGAACCGCGTTATTCACACCAGTCGACGCTACGGGGAAGCGGAGCTGCGCCAGGCCTCCAACCTGATCAACCAGCGCTTTGCCGGGCGCCAGCTGGCGCAGATACGCAGCAGCATCGTGACGGCGATGCGCCGTGACAAAGACAGCATCGATGACCTGCTGCAGAGTGCTCTGGATCTGGCCAGCATGGCCTTCGAGCCGGCCGCCGACAACGATGAGCCCGACTACCTGCTGGCCGGTGAGAGTCATCTGCTGGGCTCGGCCAGCCATTCGGATATCGACAAACTGCGCGAGCTGTTCGAGGCGTTTCAGCAGAAAAAGGACATCCTGGAACTGGTGGATCGCTGCATACGGGCCGACGGCGTACAGATCTTTATCGGCGAAGAGTCGGGCTACGCTGCCCTGGGCGACTTCAGCATCGTCACCGCACCTTACCAGGCCGAGGGCCAGACTCTGGGCGTGCTGGGAGTGATCGGTCCGACCCGCATGGCCTATGACCGCGTGATTCCGCTGGTGGACGTGACGGCGCGCATGCTGAGCAAGGCGCTCAGCCGGCGCTGACCCGGTGCGAAAACGCAGTTTCTGCGCAGCCGCCCTTTTAATTGCGGCGCATGACCCCATCTAGCCTAGCGTTTGTGATTCCGCAGCGCGGAGATCTGGCTCTGCGCCACGCAACCAGCCGCGCCTTGTGACCAGCCGAGAGTGATTAGAGTAATCAGCCGAGAGTGGAGGCCGAAGTGAGCGAAGACCAGCAGACTCCCAGCAGCGATGTGGACAATCCGGGCGTTGCCACCGCAGCCGGGGCGGAACAGCCGGAACAGGACGTGGCGCAACTGCGCCAGCAACTGGAGGAGGCCCGGCAGCAGGCCGCCGAGGCCAGAGACCAGGCGTTGCGCGCGGTGGCCGAGGCCGACAATGTGCGCCGTCGGGCCGAGAAGGACATCGAGAACGCCCGCAAGTTTGCCCTCGAGCGCTTTGCCGGCGAGATGGTCGGCGTGGTCGACAACCTCGAGCGCGCGCTGGAGGCCGCCAGTGGCGAGCACGCACAGATTAAGCCCTTGATCGAAGGGGTGGATCTCACCCTGAAAAACCTGCTGACCGTGCTCAACAGGTTCCAGATCACCCAGATCGACCCGGTGGGGGAGCCCTTTGATCCGCAGTTCCACGAGGCCATGAGCATGGTGGAAAGCCGCGACGCTGAACCCAACACAGTGTTGCACGTCGTGCAGAAGGGCTATGTCCTCAACGGCCGGCTGCTGCGGGCCGCGATGGTGGTGGTGGCCAAGGCCAGTGCCGGCCACGTGGACGAAACCGTTTGAAGTGGGCAGTGCGCCCTTGAAATCCGCTGTCCGGCACCAATATCCCTGTGCAACGTGGCAGTAATACGACAGCCAACAAATCTGAGATCTGGAGTACACACATGGGCAAAATCATCGGTATTGACCTGGGGACTACCAACTCCTGCGTCGCCGTCATGGATGGCAAGCAGGCCAAGGTGATAGAGAACGCCGAGGGCGGCCGTACTACGCCGTCCATCATCGCCTATACCGATGACGGTGAAATTCTGGTGGGCCAGAGCGCCAAGCGCCAGGCGGTCACCAACCCCAAGAACACGGTGTACGCGGTCAAGCGTCTGATCGGCCGCCGTTTTCAGGACGACGTGGTGCAGAAGGACATCAAGATGGTGCCCTACAGCATCGTCAAGGCCGACAACGGCGACGCCTGGGTCGAGGTCAAGGGCAACAAGATGGCGCCCCCGCAGATTTCGGCGGAAACCCTCAAGAAGATGAAGAAGACCGCCGAGGACTATCTGGGCGAGCCGGTGACCGAGGCGGTTATCACGGTGCCGGCCTATTTCAATGATTCCCAGCGCCAGGCCACCAAGGACGCGGGCAAGATCGCCGGCCTTGAGGTCAAGCGCATCATCAACGAGCCCACCGCGGCGGCGCTGGCCTACGGCATGGACAAGTCCCAGGGCGACCACACCATTGCGGTGTTTGACCTGGGTGGCGGCACCTTCGATATTTCCATTATCGAAATTGCCGATGTCGACGGCGAGAAGCAGTTCGAGGTGTTGTCCACCAACGGCGACACCTTCCTGGGCGGTGAAGACTTCGACATGCGCCTGATCGACTATCTGGCGGAGGCCTTCAAAAAGGACAACGGCATCGACCTCAAGGGTGATCCGCTGGCCGTGCAGCGCCTCAAGGAAGCGGCCGAGAAAGCCAAGATCGAGCTGTCGTCCAGCCAGCAGACCGAGGTCAATCTGCCCTATATCACCGCCGACGCCAGTGGCCCCAAGCACCTGGTGGTCAAGCTGACCCGCGCCAAGCTGGAGTCGCTGGTCGAGGATCTGGTGCAGAAGTCCCTGGAGCCCTGCCGCATCGCGCTGCAGGACGCGGGCCTCAAGACCTCGGAGATCGATGAGGTGATCCTGGTCGGCGGCCAGACCCGCATGCCGCTGGTGCAGCAGAAAGTCACCGAGTTTTTCGGGCGTGAGCCGCGCAAGGACGTCAACCCCGACGAGGCCGTAGCCATGGGGGCGGCGATTCAGGGCGCGGTACTGTCCGGCGACGTGAAGGACGTGCTGCTGCTGGACGTCACGCCCCTGACCCTGGGCATTGAGACCATGGGCGGTGTGGCGACGGCGCTGATCGAGAAGAACACGACGATTCCGACCAAGAAATCGCAGATCTTCTCCACCGCGGACGACAACCAGACGGCGGTCACCATTCACGTGGTGCAGGGCGAGCGCAAGCAGGCTGCCCAGAACAAATCCCTGGGCCGCTTTGACCTGGCGGACATTCCGCCGGCGCCGCGCGGTCTGCCGCAGATCGAGGTCACCTTCGATATCGACGCCAACGGCATCCTGCACGTGTCCGCCAAGGACAAGGCGACGGGCAAGGAGCAGTCGATACGCATCACCGCGTCCAGCGGGTTGTCCGAGGCCGAGATCGAGAAGATGGTGCGCGAAGCTGAGGCTCACGCCGAGGAGGACCAGAAATTCGAACAGCTGGTGCAGGCTCGCAACGCCCTGGACGGCTTGATCCACGCCACCCGCAAGACCCTGGAAGAGGCGGGTGACAAGGCTGAGGCGAGCGAGAAATCCGCAATAGAAGCGGCGCTCAAGGATGCCGACGAAGCGGTCAAGGGCAATGACTTGGCGGCCATTGAAGCGGCCACCAAGGCACTGACCGAGGCCTCCGGTTCGCTGGCCCAGAAGCTGTACGCCGAGCAACAGAGTGGCGGCGCACAGCAGGCCGGTGGCGACGCACAGGACAGCGGCGGCCGCGACGACGTGGTGGACGCCGAGTTCGAAGAGGTCAAGGACGACAAGTAATCACTGGCGTCCGACACTGGACGCTCGGCGGGAGACGTGAGAGGCTGCGCGCCCCGCACGTCTCACGCCGTCCACCGAGTGATGCTTTTCTGAACGCGGGCGCAAGCCCGCGTTTGCCGTAGCTGGATCAGTACCCATGTCCAAACGTGATTACTACGAAATCCTGGGAGTGGAGCGCAATGCCACGGAACAGGAACTCAAGAAGGCCTATCGCCGGGTGGCGATGAAGCACCACCCGGATCGCAATCCGGGGGATGCCCAGGCAGAAGAGAAGTTCAAGGAGGCCAACGAGGCCTACGAAGTCCTGTCCGACGCCCAGAAGCGCGCCGCCTATGACCAGTTTGGTCATGCTGCCGTCGACGGCAGCGCGGGCGCCGGTGGGTTTGGCGGCGGCGGGGCGAACTTCAGCGATATCTTCGGCGACGTGTTCGGCGACATCTTTGGCGGCGGGGGTGGCCGGCGCCGCGGTGGGCCGCAGCGCGGTGCCGATCTGCGCTACACGCTGGAGATCGACCTCGAGCAGGCGGTGCGCGGCACCACCGCCAAGATCAAGGTGCCGACCCTCGCCAGTTGCGATACCTGCGACGGCTCGGGCGCCAAGAAGGGCAGCAGCCCGGTCACCTGCACCACCTGCGGCGGTATCGGCCAGGTGCGCATGCAGCAGGGCTTTTTCTCGGTCCAGCAGACCTGTCCCAACTGCCGCGGTCGCGGCAAACAGATTTCCGACCCCTGCCCGGCGTGCTATGGCGCAGGCCGCGTCGAGCGCACCAAGACCCTGTCGGTGAAAGTCCCGGCCGGGGTTGATACCGGCGACCGCATTCGCTTGAGCGGTGAAGGCGAAGCCGGTCCCGAGGGCGGGCCCGCGGGCGATCTCTACGTCCAGGTCGCGGTGCGGGAGCACGCGATCTTCGAGCGCGACGGCAAGAACCTGTACTGCGAAGTGCCCATCAGCATTACCGATGCGGCGCTGGGCGGCGAGCTCGAGGTGCCGACGCTGGGCGGCCGCGTAAAGCTCAAGATTCCCGCCGAGACCCAGACCGGCAAGCTGTTCCGGCTGCGCGGCCAGGGCGTAACCCCGGTGCGCGGCGGCCCTGCCGGTGACCTGTTGTGCCGGGTCGCGGTGGAAACGCCGGTCAACCTCACCAAGCGCCAGAAGGAGCTGCTCAGGGAACTGCAGGCCACCCTCGAAGAAGAGGGCAGTCAGCAGTCGCCGCGCAAGCGGTCCTGGTTTGAGGGGGTCAAGAGCTTCTTTGATGATATGAAAATCTGAGAGTAATGGTCTGACGTCTGACGCAAGACGCAAGACGCAAGACGCAAGACGCAAGACGCAAGACGGGAGACGGGAGACGGAAAACGCTCAAACCGTGGGCCTCGGCGAGGTCGAGCACGAAAGGGGGTCCGGTCGA
>JAVEVZ010000101.1:0-9386 GCA_034004805.1 Spongiibacteraceae bacterium
CTCTTCCGATCTTAGGTCAGGGCGATGCGGGTGTCGCGCACGATCTGCTCCATGCCCCACTCGCTGATATAGCCGTGGCCGCCGTAGACCTGCATGCCCAGGTTGGTGCACTCGTAGCCCAACTCGGTAATAAACGCCTTGGCCACCGGCGTGAGCAGGGACAGCAGCGCGTCGGCCTTGCCGGCATCCGCTTCACTGCCGCGATCGACGATATCGACCTGCTGGGCCAGCCAGTAGATAAACGCGCGACTGCCCTCAACCACCGCTTTCTGGGTCAGCAGCATGCGCCGCACGTCCGGGTGCACGATGATCGGATCGGCCGGGCCGTCGGGATTTTTGGGGCCCGACAGCGAGCGCATTTGCAGGCGTTCCCGGGCATAGCGCAACGCGCCCTGGTACGACAGCTCGGCCTGCGCCAGGCCCTGCACCGCGGTGCCCAGGCGCGCGGCGTTCATCATGACGAACATGTATTTGAGCCCGCGGTGCTCTTCGCCCACCAGAAAGCCGGTGGCGCCGTCAAAGTTCATCACACAGGTAGCCGAGCCATTGATGCCCATCTTGTGCTCAATGGAGCCACAGCTGACGCCGTTGCGCTCGCCCTTCTCACCCTGGGCATCGGGCAGAAACTTGGGCACCACGAACAGGGAGATGCCCTTGGTGCCGGCGGGCGCGCCTTCGATGCGCGCCAGCACCAGGTGAACGATGTTTTCGGTGAGGTCGTGCTCACCGCTGGAAATAA
The DNA here is from genome assembly GCA_034004805.1 of Spongiibacteraceae bacterium. GTDB lineage: Bacteria > Pseudomonadota > Gammaproteobacteria > Pseudomonadales > CAMLJR01 > JAVEVZ01. The sequence continues at coordinate 740 of JAVEVZ010000101.1, forward strand.
ATATCTTGGTGCCGGTGATAGCGTAGCTGCCGTCCGCCCGCGGCGCTGCCTTGGTGCGCAGCAGGCCCAGGTCAGAGCCGCAGTGGGCCTCGGTCAGGCACATGGTGCCGGACCAGGTGCCCGCCACCAGTTTGGTCAGATAGGTCTTTTGCAGTTCGGGGCTGCCGTAGTGTTCGAGGCAGCGCACCGCCGCCTCGGTAAGACCGGGATACATGCTCCAGGCCCAGTTGGCGGCGCCCATCATCTCGTTGAGAATCGCGCCCAGCGAGCCGGGCAGCCCCTGGCCGCCGTGCTCGGCCGGCGCCCGAATACCGGGCCAGCCCCCCGCGACGAACTGCGCGTAGGCCTGGGCAAAACCCTCCGGCGTGGTAACCCCCGCTTCGCTCCAGGTACAGCCCTGCTGATCGCCGACCCGGTTGAGCGGCGACAACACTTCCTCGGCGAACCGCGCGCCCTCCTGCACGATTGCACTTACCAGGTCAGGGGTGACCTGTTCGCAGCCGGCCAGGCCCGCATAATGCTGCTCGGCGTTCAGTAATTCGTTGAAAACGAACTGGATATCGCGCAGCGGCGCTTTGTACTCAGGCATGCTCGGGATCTCCGTGGATAGGGCCGACCGGGCCCAGTGTTGGCAGCGCCCATATTAGGCAGATAGACGGACAGCCCGCAATGTTGTCGACGCAAACATTTGCTGGTTGGCGGCACCGGAAAGCAGGCGGCCCAGGGTGACACAACGGATGCCTTGTCAGGCCTGCTGATTGATAAGGCCGCCCACTGCCGCCCTGTCCCGCAGGCGCTGGACCTCGGCCAGTTGCTGCGCCCCCTGCTGGCCGCCGGGCGTCGGCGCAGCCTCCAGAGACTGGACCTGACCCGGGCTCTGCTTCTGGTCCCGGGCCCCATCGACGCGCCCCGCGTCCCGGTCGGGCGGGGCCGAGCCCGGGGCTGCACCGGACTCACTGTCCCGTACCTGCCGGGCCAGCGCCACCTGGGCCTGCTGGGCCACCTGCATCGCGACAGCGGCGATGCGCCGGTCCTGGGCAGAGGGTTGGGCCGGGGCCAGCGCGGCGCGGCGCACCTGCTCGGCGTCGCGCAGGGTCGCAGCGGGATTGGCGGGATCCTGAGTCAGGTTGATGGGAACCTCACCGGCCACCGCATAGCTCCGGCCATTGGGCCCGCGCTGGTAGGTGTAGCTGGGGGAGCCGGCCAGGCTGCCGCCGACGGCGGCATGGGCCGCCTCGTGGGCACGGACTTCGCGATCGCGGGCTGCCAGCGAGCGGATTTCAAGCTGTTCACGGCGCAGCTCCGCAGGGGACTGACGGGTCTCGGCGGTGTCCGGGCGCTGCGTATCGGCCTGGTCCGGTGGCGTATCGCGCGTGAGGGGATTGCGTGTGGCGGCGCCTTCAGTGGCAGCCTCCACCGGGGGCAGCGGCCCGGGCCGGGCGCCGGTGCCCTCCTGCTGCGAGGTGGGGCGCGGCGTCGGGCTGAACGGCGCAAGTGCAGTGAGGCTGGCGCGGCCTGCGGCGTCGGCATACATGACCCGCTATGCCTCCGTCGCGATCATGGGTCCGGGCATGGATTCAGGCCCGGGTATCCAGCAGGGTGCCGAGGATCTGGTCAGCGGTGCGTATCACTGCCGCCGAGGCTTCGACCTGGCGCTCGCCCAGCTTCAGGTTGACGGCCGCCGTGATCATATCCGGCGCCCCGGGATCCCCCGCCGTTGCCACGCTGCCGCGGGCGATGTCCTGAGCGGCGCGCGCGGTCTGGTTCATGCCCGTCTGCACGCCTGTTACGCCCGCAGCCAATACGGCTTGTACCATGATCGAACTCCTTGGTTGTGGCGTCTCGCGCCTCGCCCTGCAGTTAAGCAAAAATTGCCGCCACTGGCCATGTCCGCTGGTCGCAAAGCCCTGTGCCGGCCTGGATTAGTTGGCTATGGGGCCACACCCTCCGATAACCGGACCGAGGTCCAGACAGGCCGCCACCGCGCCGATATCCAGGCTCGCCAGCCACGGCACCAGACCCAGGCGCGGGGCGCCCAGGCGGGCGTCCAGGGTTGCCAGGTTGGCGTCGAACACGGGCATCGTCGCGTCGATGCGGTTGGCGACCCAGCCGGCCAGGGTCAGGCCGTCGCGGCGTATCGCCTCGGCGCTGAGCAGCGCGTGGTTGATGCAGCCCAGGCGCATACCCACCACCAGCACCACCGGCAGAGCCAGCGCCCGGGCCAGGTCCGCCAGGGTTTCGTCGTCGTTGACCGGCACCCGCCAGCCGCCGGCACCCTCGATGACCGTCAGCCCCGCCTGCGCCGCCAGAATGCGCTGGCAATGGGTCGCCAGTTGCGCCACCGAGACCGAAACGCCCTCCTCTGCCGCCGCGATATGCGGGGCGACCGCGGCCCGCAGCGCCACGGGGTTGATCTGGGCATAGGACTGGCCGATGGTCTGGTGGCGCATCAGCAGCAGGGCATCGTCGTTGCGCCAGCCCTCGACGCCCGGCTCGCAGCCCGCCGCCACCGGCTTGCAGGCCGCCGTGCTGAGGCCGCGATCCGCAGCGGCCCGGAGCAGGCCCGCCGCGACCAGGGTCTTGCCGACGCCGGTATCGGTGCCGGTCACAAACACTGCGCCAGGGAACCGCTGACGAACGACTGAGCTCGTCATCGGGGCCGCCGGCCGTGCTCGAAATGCGCGTTTATTCGCATATAAACTCCGCTTCCTGCGCGCGCGACACCCCACCGGCCTTCGCTCGCTACGCGCCTCAGAGGTTCCCTGATCATCCGGCTTGTTCGTCGGGCTTGTTCAGCTGCAGATACCAGACCTGATAGCTGGCGGGCAGGCCGTTCACCTCGCGCAGCGCTTCATAGGCGGCCTGCCAGGCCTGAAACCTGCGCCGCCCCTGCAGGCCGGCGGGGCGGCCCTGATTGAGGTTGTGGGCGCCCAGGTCCTTGAGCTCGCGACTGAGGGCAAACACATCCGGGTAATGCAGTACGCGCCGCTCTTCCCGCCACTCGCTGCAGTGCAGGCCGGCGGCCTGCCAGGCGGTCTGCAAGGCTGATCGGGAGGGAAACTCATTGACCCGCGCATGGCCATCGACGCTGGCCCAGGTCTGGCGCAACTCCTCCAGGGTGGCGGGGCCCAAGGTCGCGATTGCACACCAGCCGCCGGGCCTGAGTACCCGCGCCAGCTCGCTGAACAGGGCGTCGGGGTCTTCACACCACTGGGCCGACAGGCTGGAAAATACGCCGTCGACACTGGCGCCGGCCAGGGGCAGGTTCTCGGCGTCGCCGCACAGCCAATACTGCGTGGACGGAATTTGTGCGCGTGCGTGACGAAGCATGCCCTCGGCGAGATCCAGGCCCAGCACCTCGGCCCCCAGGGCCGCCAGCCGCCGCGATCCTGCGCCGGTGCCGCAACCCAGGTCCAGCACCCGCTGGCCCGCCGGTGTGCAAGCGCTCAGTAACCGGGTGCAGACGGCGCGCTGCAGGGACGCTGCGCCGTCATAGGTGGGCGCCGCGCGGCTGAAGGACGCGGCCACCGAGCGCTTGTCGCGGCGCGGTGACGGCCGGGCAGACAGCCAGCCCCGGGCCTTGAGAAACGCGGCCAGCGCCTGCCAGCTCGCCTCGGGATGGCTGACAAACGGCGCGTGGGCCGCGCCGGGCAGCACGACGCACTGCTGGGCCGCGGGCAACTGGCCGGCGACCGCGGCCGGCACCAGCACATCGCGCTCGCCCAGCAGGTGCAGCGCGGGCAATTGGCAGTCCTCCAGCGGTGCCCGCCAGTCGCCCTGCTCCAGCATGTCCAGGCCGTCGCGCAGGGCCTGGCTGTCGGCCGTGTCCTGCAGCGCGCGCAGCTGGCGCTGGGTGCGGCGCTGGAATTCGCAGCCGCTAGCCTGCAGGCCGACAAACTGCTTCAGGGTCGCAGACGGATTGCTGCCAAGCTGTGCGCGAAACGCCGCAAACGTCGCCGGGGCCATGCCGGGCCAATCCCCGGCACCGACAAACCGCGGATTGCTGGCGATGGTCACCAGGCCGCGCCAGCGCCGGGGAAAGGCCGTGGCCAGGGCCGTGGCGATCTGGCCGCCCAGCGACCAGCCCACCAGCACCGCGCCCTCCGGCAGCTGTGCCGCCAGCCACTCAATAGCGGTGGCCAGCGGCCGGTAGCCGCTGCAGCCAAAGCCCGGCAGATCCACCAGCACCACGTTGCAGTCGCGCCGCAGCCAGCCCAGCCACGGCCGCCAGACCCGGCTGCTGGCGCCCCAGCCGTGCAGCAGCACCAACGTCGGCGCCCGCGCGCTGTCCATCAGCGCGGGCAGGCGTTCGAGGTACAGGTCCTGCAGGGGAGGCGCGTCAGCCATGCTTGCGCTGCAGATCATCCAGGGCCTCCAGCAGGTGGTCGATATCCGCGGTTTCGTGACCCGCGGTCAGCGTGATGCGCAGCCGGGCGCTGCCGGCGGGCACCGTTGGCGGGCGGATCGCCGATACCCAGAAACCCCGGGCCAGCAGCGCTTCGCTCCACGCCGTGGCCCGCGCGCTGTCGCCCAGCAGCAGCGGCTGGATAGGCGTATCGGAGGCGCCCAGATTCAGGCCCAGCTGGCTCGCGCCGCGGCGAAACCGCGCTATCAGTATCTGCAGGGTTTCGCGCCGCCAGGACTCCGCCGCGGCGATATCCACCGCCGCCAGGGTTGCGGCGGCGACGCTGGGGGGCAGCGCGGTGGTGTAGATATAAGGGCGTGCAAACTGGATCAGCGACTCGATCAGCGTCTCGCTGCCCGCCACGAACGCGCCAAAACTGCCCAGCGCCTTGCCCAGCGTGCCCATCAGGATCGGCACCTGCTGCTGGCCCAGGCCCAGTTGCTCGCAGCTGCCGGCGCCGCTGTCCCCCAGCACCCCCAGGCCGTGGGCGTCGTCCACCATCAGCCAGGCGCCGTGCTGCGCACTGGTGGCGGCGAGCGCCGGCAGCGGCGCGAGATCGCCGTCCATGCTGAACACGCCGTCCACCGCCACCAGCGCCTGACCGGCGCTTATGCGCCGCAGCTTGTCCCCCAGACTGTCCACATCGTTGTGCAGAAACCGCTGCAGCCGCGCGCCGCTGAGCAACCCGCCGTCCAGCAGCGAGGCGTGGTTGAGGCGGTCCTCCAGCACGTGGTCGCCACGGCCCACGAGGGCGCTGATAACGCCGATATTGGCCATATAGCCGGTGGAAAACAGCAGGGCGCGGTCGCGGCCGGTCCACGCCGCCAGCCGCTCCTCCAGCGCCTGGTGGAGGCGGGTGTGGCCGCACACCAGATGCGAGGCGCCGCTGCCCACGCCCCAGCCGTCCAGCGCGTGCTGCGCGGCGGTGCGCAGTCGCGGGTCGGCGGCCAGGCCCAGGTAGTCGTTGCTGCAGAAGTTGACCAGCTCGCGACCGCCCAGTCGCACCCGCGGACCCTGGGCGCTGTCCAGGGTGCGGCGCTGGCGGTACAGCTGGTCAGCGCGGCGCTGGTCGAGCCGGGCCTGGAGGGCGGCATCCAGCGGGTTCATGGTGCTGACGCCGCGCCTCAGGCGCGCGCTGCGTTATAGAACAGACCGTCTTGGGCCTGGGCGGCCAGCTGCTCCTGGACCGCCGCCGCGCCGTCGTCGCTGACCTCGCGCTGCTCCGGGCGTATACCCAGGCGCGCGAACAGCTGCATATCCTGGTTGGCCTCGGGATTGGGCGTGGTGAGCAGCTTTTCGCCGTAGAAAATCGAGTTGGCTCCGGCGAAATAGGCCAGCGCGTGCATCTCGTCGCTCATGCTCTCGCGCCCGGCGGACAGCCGCACATGGGACTGCGGCATCAGGATCCGCGCCACCGCGATGGTGCGGATAAACTCGATGGGGTCCAGGTCGTCCTGATGGTCCAGCGGCGTGCCCTCGACCCGCACCAGCAGGTTGATCGGCACGCTCTCGGGATGGGTCGGCAGGTTGGCCAGCTGCACCAGCAGCCCCGCGCGATCGCGGGCGTCCTCGCCCATGCCGACGATGCCGCCACTGCAGACCTTGATGCCGGCCTCGCGCACATGGCCCAGGGTCTGCAGGCGGTCCTGATAGGTGCGGGTGGTGATGATCTCGCCGTAGTACTCGGGGGAGGTATCGAGATTGTGGTTGTAGTAATCCAGCCCGGCCTCGGCCAGGGTGCGCGCCTGGCTGTCGCTGAGCATGCCCAGGGTCATGCAGGTCTCCAGCCCCAGCGCCTTGACGCCCTCCACCATCGCTGTGACGTAGGGCATGTCGCGGTCTTTGGGCGAGCGCCAGGCCGCGCCCATACAGAACCGGGTGGAGCCCGCGGCCTTCGCGCGCCGCGCCTCGGCGAGGACTTTCTCGACCTCCATCAGCTTCTCGGCTTCGAGGCCGGTGTCATAGCGGTTGCTCTGGGGGCAGTATTTGCAGTCCTCGGGGCAGGCGCCGGTCTTGATCGACAGCAGCGTGCTGACCTGGACTTCGTTGGGGTCGAAGTAGCGCCGGTGCAGGGTCTGGGCGCGAAACAACAGATCGTTGAACGGCAGGGCAAACAGGGCCTGGACCTCGCTCACGCGCCAGTCATGGCGGATATCGGACTGATTCATGGATGTCTCGCAGCTCGCTGATGACACGCTGACGGCGCAGCGCCTGGGCCCCCACGGGCCGGAGTGCTAGTCTAAAGCGGCACCACACCCTGTCAACCAGCAAGGATGCTTATGGTTTACAAGTTGCCGTCGTGGCTGGACGCGCTGAGCTTTGCCATCCTGCCCGGCGAGTGCGTGCTGTGCCGGCTGCCCAGCGGGCGTCGCCGCGACCTGTGCGCCGACTGCGAATACACCCTGCCGTGGCTGGGCAGCTGCTGCGCGGTGTGCGCCCTGCCGCTGGCGACGGGCGGGATCTGCGGCCAGTGCCTGCGCGCGCCGCCACCCTTTGCCACGATCCGCGCCGCATTCTGCTACGACACCCCCGTCGACCAGCTGATCAACCGCTTCAAGCACCGGCGCCAGCCGGCCTGCGGGCGGATCCTGGGCACGCTGCTGGCGGACCATCTGGAAGAAACGGAGTTGCCCGCACGGCCCGACGCCCTGATCCCGGTGCCGTTGCACTGGCGCCGCCACTGGCGGCGAGGCTTCAACCAGGCGGAGATCCTCGCCTGGGACCTCGGCCAGCGCCTGAACCTGCCGGTACTGGGCCGCGCGCTGCGGCGCCGGCGACGAACCCCCGCCCAGCAGGGCCTCGATGCCCGCGCCCGGCGCCGCAACCTGCGGGGCGCGTTTCAGGTCAGGCGGCCCCTGGACGGGCTGCACCTGGCGGTTGTGGACGACGTGGTGACCACCGCCGCCACCAGCCGCGAGGTGGCCCGCACCCTGCTGGCGGCGGGCGCGGCAACGGTGGAGATCTGGTGCCTGGCACGCACGCCGTGAACGCGGCGACTTCGATTGCCGCCGATCTGCGCCACGGCTACAGTGGCCGGTCATTCCGCCGGAGTTGTGGCCACCATGTCCGATCCGCACCCCTTCGAACGCTTGTCGCCCGAACTGGTGATCGACGCCGTGGAGTCCGCAGGCTACTGGAGTGACCTGCGCATTCTGCAGCTCAACAGCTACGAGAACCGGGTCTACCAGATCGGCATTGAGGGCGCGGAACCGATTATCGCCAAGTTCTACCGCCCTGAGCGCTGGAGCGACGCGCAGATACTGGAGGAGCACGCCTTCAGTCTGGAACTCGCCGAACTGGAAATTCCGGTGGTGCCGCCGCTGGTGGACGCCGCCGGCAATACCCTGCACCGTCACGACGAGTTCCGCTTTTCGCTGTTTGCCCGCCGCGGCGGCCACCCCCCCGAGCTCGACAATATGGACCACCTGCTGCAACTGGGGCGCCTGATGGCGCGCCTGCACGCGGTGGGCAGCGTCCGCGATTACGCAACCCGCCCGACCCTGAACATGCAGGACTTTGCGGTCGCCAGCCACGCTTATATTGCCGAGCACTGGATACCCGCGGAGCTGGCACCCGCCTACAACAGCCTGTGCGCGGACCTGATCGCCGTCCTCACCGACATTTTCGCGGCGCACCCGCCGCGCTATATCCGCGCCCACGGTGACTGCCATGTGGGCAATATCCTGTGGCGCGATACCAGCTTTCACTTTGTGGACCTGGACGACTCGCGCATGGCGCCGGCCATTCAGGACCTGTGGATGTTTCTCTCGGGGGAGCGCGACCAGCAGCTGCTGCAACTCAGCGAGCTGATCGCCGGCTACGAGGAGTTTTTCGATTTCGACCGCCGCGAGCTGCGCCTGGTCGAAGCCCTGCGCACCCTGCGCATCATGCACCACTCCGCCTGGATCGCCCGGCGCTGGCAGGACCCGGCCTTCCCCCGCGGCTTCACCTGGTTCAACAGCCCGCGCTACTGGTCGGACCACATACTGGAGCTGCGCGAACAACTGGCCGCCCTGCAGGAGCCGCCACTGGTGGTGCTGTAGGCGCCTGATGCCGGACGCTTAACGCGGGGGATGCGTCCCAAGGTGGTGGCGAGCAAAGCGAATAAAAAAAGAAAGCGAAAAAAGACTGCGTCTGATGCTCCGTTGCCGCCGAGCCACGCCGCAGTTGGAAGGCCGTCTACCGCCGGGGTTTTACGACGGCCCCCAGCCAGCGCCAGAAGCCGTTGCCCGCCAGCACGTC
>JAVEVZ010000102.1:0-9350 GCA_034004805.1 Spongiibacteraceae bacterium
CCAGATAGTAGTCGATGCGGTCGACCTCCTCGCGCCCCAGCGGCAGGGTGGGGGCGGAGCCGGTTTCCCAGAACACCGTGATCAGCGCGATCGCCAGTACCGCGCCGATGCAGGCGAGCAGCAGAGACAGGGTCCTGGCAGAAGAGGCTTTCATGGTGCTCCCTGTATCGCCCGCTGGGGCTGTAACGCGCGGCCGGCCTGCATCATCCGGTCGGGCCTTCCTGCAGGTAGCGCCGCTGCAGTGTCTCCAGGCGGTCCTGGGCCTGCAGTATCATTTCGGCGGCTTCGCGCACGGCGCCGTCGCCGCCGCTGCGCCGGGTCTGCCAGTCGGCGTGGCGGGCGACAAAGGCGTCGCCGTTGGCCACGGTTATGCCCAGACCCACCTTGCGGATTGCCGCCAGGTCCGGCAGGTCGTCGCCGATATAGGCGATCTGCGGGTAGTCAATCTGCAGCTCGCCGCGCAGTTCGTCCAGCGCGGTCAGTTTGTCCTCGCGGCCCTGGACGACGTGGGCGATGCCCAGGTCGGCGGCGCGTCGCGCCACCATGGGCGAGCGCCGCCCGGTGATGATGGCGCTGGCGATGCCGGCCTCGGCAAGCAGCTTGATGCCCAGGCCGTCGCGGATATCAAAGGTCTTGAGGGCCTCGCCGTCGGCGCCGAAGTAGAGCTTGCCTGCGGTCAGCACGCCGTCCACATCCAGCACCAGGAGTCTGATCCGGCGCGCGGCGGCCGCCAGTGCCTCGGGGCCCAGACTCATGCCACCCCCGCGCGCAGCAGGTCGTGCAGATGGATGGCACCCACTGGTTGCTGGCGGTCGTCCACCACCACCAGCGCACTGATCTTGAACTGGTCCATGATCGCCAGGGCCTCGGCGGCCAGCATGCCCGCCCTGGCGGTCTTGGGGTTGGGGGTCATGACATCGCGGATAGCGGTGTTGCGCACATCGATGCCCTGGTCCACGGTGCGGCGCAGGTCGCCGTCGGTGAACAGGCCCAGCAGACTGCCCTGGGCGTCCACCACGGTGGTCATGCCCAGTCCCTTGCTGCTCATCTCCACCAGGGCCTCGGCCAGCAGCTTGTCGGGGCCCACCCGGGGCATTTCCTGCCCGCTGTGCATAATGTCGGCGACGCGCAGCAACAGGCGCCGGCCCAGCGCACCGCCGGGGTGTGAAAAGGCAAAATCCTCTGCCGTGAAACCGCGCGCCTCCAGCAGGGCGATAGCCAGCGCGTCGCCCAGTACCAGGGCGACCGTGGTGCTGGAGGTGGGCGCCAGCCCCAGCGGGCAGGCTTCCTGCGAGACCCCCGCGTCGAGGTTGACCTCGGCGGCCCTGGCGAGGGTGGACTCGGGGTTGCCGGTCATGCTGATCAGGGGGATCTTGAGCCGTTTCAGCAGGGGCAGCAGCGTCAGCAGTTCGTGGGTATTGCCGGAGTTGGACAGTGCCAGCACCGTGTCGCTGCGGGTGATCATGCCCATATCGCCGTGACTGGCTTCGGCGGGATGCACGAACATGGCGGGGGTGCCGGTGCTGGCCAGGGTCGCCGCAATCTTGTGGCCGATATGGCCGGACTTGCCCATGCCGGTGACCACCACCCGGCCGCGGCAGGCGAGCAGCAGTTCACAGGCCTGCTCGAAGCGGTGGTCCAGGCGGCCCAGCAGGCTTTCCACCGCGTCATTCTCGATGCGGATGGTGCGGCGGGCGGAATCCAGAAACGCGATTTCTGACATGCTGATGGCCTGGCTGCAGTGGTGGCTCGCGCGGAGCGCCCGGAAATCAAGCGGCCAATGATAGGCCCAGCGGGCCAATAATAGAACCACGCCGGCACAATCCGGGGCGCACGCGGCCCCCGGGCGCTGTCTCAATGCCCGGGACCGCGTACTATAGCGCCCGGTCAACCGCCGGTCGCCCAGCTGCGCGCCGGGCCCTGGTCGCCGTATTGAAAAGACCGCGGTGCGCGGTGATAACGCCGTATCGCAATCCATAGGAGTAAAAAGTGAAGACCCATCGAAATAGCAGAGCGTTGTTCGCTGTGTTGCTTGCCGGCCTGGTGCTGGGTACATCGTTGCAGGCCGCTCCGGCGGCGCAGCCCACGCCCCATGCACTGGTCGAGCAGGTGACCGAGCGCGTGCTGGCCATCATTGAGGACGCCAAGGACGACGAGCAACCGGACCAGGAGCAGTTTTACCGCGAAGTGGATGCCGCCATCGATCCACTGGTGGATTTCGACAGCTTTGCGCGCTCGGTCATGGGCCGCTATGCCAGCAAGAGAGCCTATGACGCACTGCCCGATGCCGCCGCCAAGCAGGCGTTCCGCGCCCGCGTTACGCGGTTTTCCCGCCAGTTTCGCGACGGCCTGGTCAAAACCTATGCCAGCGGCCTGCTGAGCTTTGACGGTGAGCGCGTGGTGGTGGAGCCGCCCAGGGCGGATTTTGATCCGGCTGTCGAGAGCAATGTCTACGTGGTGCAGCGCATCTACGGCCAGCGGGAGCAGCCCTATGTCATCCAGTACAAAATGCGCAAGGACCGCGATGGCGCCTGGAAACTGCGCAACGTGGTGTTGGAGGGGATCAACCTGGGGCTGACCTACCGCAACCAGTTTGCGGCGGCGGTGGACCTCTACAACGGTGACGTCGACAAGGCGGTGGACAACTGGACCGTGGAGCCGGGCACGCCGAAAAATGGCGCCGTAGCGGCCGATGACGAGGCCGATATCGACTGAGTGCGGTCGCCAAGCTGACGGCGATTGCGTAGAATCCCCCGATTGGGGAGCCTTTGGAGAACGCGGCGAGCGCTGTTCTGCAGAGGCTCCCCTGGCACTTATTAGAGACGAGGGAAGATCATGCAGGCTGAAGAAGTTCGCCAGCTGCTGGCCGCCGCGCTGCCCGACTGCGAGGTCGAAGTGCAGGGCGATGGCAGCCATTTTGACATCCGGGTGGTGGGCGAGGTGTTTGCCGGCATGAATCGGGTCAAGCGCCAGCAGCATGTCTATGCCGGGCTGAAGGCGCAGATCGCTGACGGCAGTATCCACGCTGTCAATATCAAGGCGTTGACCGCCGACGAGTTGCGTGTCCGGGGCTGACGGGTGCGCCCACCACTGACGATTGCCGCGGGAGCAGCGCCTCGAGCATGGACAAACTACTGATACGCGGCGGGCAGCGTTTGTCCGGGGAGATTCGCATCTCCGGGGCCAAGAACTCGGCGCTGCCGATACTGGCGGCAACCCTGCTGTGCGATGAGCCGGTCACAATACGCAACCTGCCGCACCTGCACGACATTACGACGATGATTGCTCTGCTGCGCGGCCTGGGCGTGGAACTGATTATCGACGAGCGCCTGGGTATCGAAGTCCACGCCAATACCATCCGGAATTTTACCGCGCCCTATGAGCTGGTAAAAACCATGCGCGCCTCAATACTGGTGTTAGGGCCGATGCTCGCGCACTTCGGCAAGGCGCGGGTGTCGTTCCCGGGCGGTTGCGCGATCGGCTCGCGGCCGGTCGACCTGCACCTGCGCGGCATGGAGGCGCTGGGCGCGACCATCACCATCGACGAGGGCTATATCAACGCCAGTGTCGACGGGCGTTTGCGCGGCGCCGATATCTTTATGGATATCGTCAGCGTGGGCGCGACCGAAAACATCATGATGGCGGCGGCGCTGGCGGAGGGCCGCACGGTGATCGAGAACGCGGCCCGCGAGCCGGAAATTGTCGACCTCGGCAACTGCCTCAACGCCATGGGCGCCAGGGTGAGCGGCCACGGCACCGACACGATGCGCATCGAGGGCGTCGAGCGCCTGCACGGCGCTGACTACTCGGTGATGCCCGACCGCATTGAGGCCGGTACCTATCTGGTGGCGGCCGCAGTCACCGGCGGCAAAATCAAGCTCAAAGACATCAAGCCCGACACTCTCGAGGCGGTGCTGGCCAAGCTCGAAGAGGCCGGCGCAGTGATCGAGACCGGTGCAAACTGGATCAGTCTCGATATGCAGGGGCGCCGCCCCAGGGCTGTGAGCATCCGCACCGCGCCCTATCCGGGGTTTCCCACGGATATGCAGGCCCAGTTCACGGCGATGAATGCGGTGGCCGAGGGCACCGCGTCGGTGATCGAAACCGTGTTCGAGAACCGCCTGATCCAGACCCATGAAATGAATAGGATGGGCGCGCGCATCGCGATCGAGGGCAATACCGCGATTATCCACGGCGTCGAGAAACTCAAGGCGGCGCCGGTGATGGCCACCGATCTGCGGGCCTCCGCCAGTCTGGTGATTGCAGCGCTGGTGGCCGAGGGCGAAACCATCGTCGACCGCATCTACCATATCGACCGCGGCTACGAGTGCATCGAGGAAAAGTTGCAGTCGCTGGGCGCGAATATTCGCCGCATACCGGGCTGAGTCGCCATGAGCCAGACGCCATTGACCATCGCCCTCACCAAGGGGCGCATCCTCAAGGAGACCCTGCCGCTGTTTGCCGCGGCCGGGGTCGAGCCGCTGGAGGATATTCACAGCTCGCGCAAGCTGATTTTCGATACCAGCCAGCCGGATGTGCGGTTTCTGGTGCTGCGCGGCTCCGATGTGCCGACCTATGTGCAATACGGCGCCGCCGACATCGGTGTGTCGGGCAAGGACATGCTGCTGGAACTGGGCACCGCCGGGCTCTATGAGCCACTGGACCTGGGTATTGCGCGCTGCCGGCTGATGACCGCCGGCGTCGTTGGCCGGCCACTGCCGCGCGGCCGCATTCGCGTCGCCACCAAGTTCGTGAATATCGCCAAGCGCTATTTTGCGGAGCAGGGCCGGCAGGCGGACATCATCAAGCTCTATGGGGCGATGGAGCTGGCGCCCCTGATGGGGCTCGCGGACCTGATCGTGGATATTGTCGACACCGGTAATACGCTGAAGGCCAACGGCCTCGAAGCGCTGGACCTGATCGCGCCGGTGAGTTCGCGGCTGGTGGTCAACCGTGTGTCCATGAAGCGCCAGCACGGCCGCATTCAGCAACTGGTCGAGGGCTTGCGTGCAGCTGTCGAGCAACGTGCCCAGTGAGGTCAGCATGAACTTTCAGATGCGTCGCCTGCAGAGTGATGCCGCCGGCTTTTCCGAGGCGCTGGACGCGTTGCTGGCGTGGGAGGCGGTGTCCGACCACGAGGTACAGACCCGGGTCGCGGCCATCATCGCCGATGTGCGCCGCCGCGGCGACGCCGCGCTGCTGGAATACAGCGCCCGCTTTGACCGGGTCGAGCACCGCGATGCCGCGAGCCTGGAAATTCCCGCCAGTCGCTGGCAACAGGCGCTGGATACCATCGATGCCGCCCAGCGCGATGCGCTGGAGCAGGCCGCCGCGCGTATCCGCGATTACCACCAGCACCAGGTTCAACAGAGCTGGCAGTACCGCGAGGCCGATGGCACGGTGCTGGGGCAGCAGATTACGCCGCTGGCCCGGGTCGGTATCTATGTGCCCGGCGGCAAGGCCAGCTACCCGTCATCGGTACTGATGAACGCGGTGCCGGCGCGGGTCGCCGGTGTCGACGAGATCATCATGGTGGTGCCCACCCCGGGCGGCGAGCTCAACGACATGGTGCTGGCCGCCGCGGCCATCGCCGGAGTTGACCGGGTGTTTGCGCTGGGCGGGGCACAGGCCATTGCCGCGCTGGCCTACGGCACCGCCAGTGTGCCGCGGGTGGACAAGATCGTGGGCCCCGGCAACATCTATGTGGCCACCGCCAAGCGCCTGGTGTTCGGCCAGGTGGGGCTGGACATGGTGGCCGGGCCGTCGGAAATCCTGGTGATCTGCGACGGCGGCACCGATCCCGACTGGATCGCCATGGACCTGCTGTCCCAGGCCGAACACGACGAGGACGCCCAGTCCCTGCTGCTGTCGCCGGACGCCGCATTTCTGGACCGCGTCGAAGCGTCGATAAAACGGCTGCTGCCCGGTCTGGAGCGCAGTGCCATCGCCGCGGCCTCCCTCGGCCGGCGCAGTGCGCTGATCCAGGTCGCCGATCTCGACGAGGCGGTGGCCCTCAGCAACCGCATCGCGCCCGAGCACCTGGAGCTGTCGGTGGCCGATCCCGACACGCTGCTGCCGGCTGTGCGCCACGCGGGGGCCATTTTCATGGGCCGCTACACGCCGGAAGCGCTGGGCGATTATTGCGCGGGCCCCAACCATGTGCTGCCGACCTCGGGCACGGCGCGCTTTTCCTCGCCGCTGGGGGTCTACGACTTCCAGAAGCGCAGCTCCGTGATCCACTGTTCGCCGGCCGGGGCGCAGACCCTGGGGCGGATCGCGTCGGTGCTGGCGCGGGGCGAGTCCCTCACTGCCCACGCCCGCTCTGCGGAGCTGCGCCTGACAAACTCAAACCCGACAAAAGAGAAGGGAGCGTAGCCCGCGCCATGGCCCAGCGTTTCTGGAGTGATTTCGTCGCCGGCCTGACCCCCTACGTGCCCGGCGAGCAGCCCACGCACCCGCGCCTGGTGAAGCTCAATACCAACGAGCATCCCTGCGGGCCGTCGCCGCGGGTGCTGGAGGCAATACGCGCCGAGACCGACGCGCGGTTGCGGCTGTACCCGGACCCGACCTCGGCGCGCCTGCGGGACGCCATCGCCCGCTACTACGGGGTGGGCAGCGATTGTGTCTTCGTGGGCAACGGCTCGGACGAAGTGCTGGCGCATATTTTTCACGCCCTGCTGAAGCACGCGCTGCCGGTGCTGTTTCCCGACATCAGCTACAGCTTTTATCCGGTGTACTGCGGCCTGTACGGCATACGCTACGAGACCGTTGCGCTGAACGACGCGCTCGCCATTGATGTCGCGGATTATGCGCGGCCCAATGCCGGCATTGTGCTGCCCAATCCCAACGCCCCCACCGGCTGCCTGCTGGGTCTGGAGGCGATCGAGGCGCTGGCCGCCAGTCAGCCGGACAGCCTGATCGTGGTCGACGAGGCCTATGTCGATTTCGGCGGCGAGACGGCGATTCCGCTGGTTGCGCGCCACGACAACCTGCTGGTGGTGCAGACCTTGTCCAAGTCGCGCTCCCTGGCGGGACTGCGGGTGGGGTTTGCGGTCGGCCAGGCGCCGTTGATTGAAGCGCTGGTGCGAGTCAAGGACAGCTTCAACTCCTACCCGCTGGACCGCCTGGCGGAGGCCGCGGCCATTGCCGCCTTCGAGGACGAGGCCTATTTTCAGGCATCGCGCCGGCTCGTTATCGACAACCGCGCTGCGCTGGTGGCGGGTCTGGCGGCGCGCGGCTTCGCGCTGTTGCCGTCGGCGGCCAACTTTGTGTTTGCGCGCCATCCGCGCCATACCGGCGCCAACCTCGCGGCGGCGCTGCGCGAGCAGGGGGTGATCGTGCGCCACTTCAACCGGCCGCGCATTGACGCCTATCTGCGTATCACGGTGGGTACCGCGGAGCAGCAGCAGCGCTTGTTCGAGGCGCTGGACAGCGCCGGTGTGGGGCCGGTCGGCTGAAGAGCCGGCTACGGGGCCGGTGTCGGCGTGAACAGGCCCTGGCTGCGCAGATCCTGGCTTGCAGGTCTGGCAACAACGGGGGAGACGCTGGGGCGGGCGCTGGCCTCGACCTGTACCCGCAGGGTTTTGCCGTTGCGGATGGCATCCACCTTGATCTGGTCGCCGGGCCGCGTGCCGGCCACGACATTCATGCCCGCATGGCCGTCGCCCACCGGTTGGTCGTCGATGGCGATAATAATATCCCCCAGTTGCAGGCCCGCCCGGGCCGCCGGTCCGCCTTCATAGAAGCCGGTGATGACTGCGCCGTTGCCCGCCGCCAGGCCGTTGGCCTCGCCGACACTGCGGGTCAGGCGCCGGACCTCGATACCCAGCCAGCCGCGCATGGGGCGGCCGTAGCGCACCAGATCGTTGAGGGTGCGCAGCGCGGTGTCGGCGGGAATCGCCAGGCCGATACCCGAAGCGCCGCCGCTCTGGGTATAGATCGCGGTATTGATGCCCAGCAGGCGGCCCGTGCTGTCTATCAGCGGGCCGCCGGAGTTGCCGGGGTTGATGGCGGCGTCGGTTTGAATAAAGTTTTCGTAGGTGGCCAGGCGCAGGCCGTAGCGGCCCGTGGCGCTGATGATGCCCTGGGTCACGGTCTGGCCGAATCCGTAGGGGTTGCCGATGGCCAGCACCACATCGCCCACCTGCGCCGCGTCGGGGTTGCCGGGGGTGATGGCGGTCAGCTCGTCGAGGTCAATGCGCAGCACTGCGAGATCGGTCTCCGGGTCGCTGCCGATCACCGTGGCCAGGCTGTCGCGGCCATCGGCCAGCTGCACCAGAATTTCGTCGGCACCGGCGATGACATGGTGGTTGGTCAGCACATAGCCGTCGTCACTGACGATCACCCCGGACCCCAGGCTGCGCTGGACGCGCTCCTGCTGGCCGCGCGGGCCGAAATCAAAAAAATGTTTGAAGAGCGGGTCGTTGAGCCAGTTGGGCAGGCGGGTCTGCACGACCTTGCTGGTGTAGATATTGACCACCGCCGGTGCAGCACGCGCAACCGCGCGGGCATAGGAGTCCACCGGCTGACGGCTCAGCAGCGGATCCCGGGCTTGCTCCCGGAGCTGCCACTGCTGGAGTATCAGCAGCCCTGCTAAGATGCCGCACAATACCGGCCAGGTGAGTTCGCGTAGCAGTCGTGTCATATCTCGCGGTCTGCGCGCCAGTGAGGGAGCGCACCAGCCTAGCATGAACCCGCCGGGCCGCCCCAGTAGGGGTGACCAGTGGTGAGCCCCTGAATTAACGTGGAGTTGTGATGACGGTTTCGTTGGACGCCCTGGTCGCGCTTGCCGACCGCTGGCTTAGCCCCCGGTCCTTCAAGGATTACTGCCCCAACGGCCTGCAGGTGCAGGGCCGGCCGCGGGTGGCGAAACTGGTCAGCGGCGTCACCGCCAGTCAGGCGCTGATCGACGCGGCGATAGCGGCGGGTGCCGACGCACTGCTGGTGCACCACGGCCTGTTCTGGAGCGGCGACGACCCTTGCGTAGTGGGCATGAAGCGGGCCCGCCTGGCAGCCCTGCTGGCCAACGATATCAGTCTGCTGGCCTACCACCTGCCGCTGGACGCGCACCCCGAACTCGGCAATAACGCCCAGCTCGCGCTGCGCCTGGGCGTTGCGGTGGACGGCGGCCTGCAGGCGGTGGAACGGCCCATTGGCAATGTCGGGATGCTGCCCCGGGCCGAGCCGCTGGACGCCTTCGGCGCCAGGGTCGGGCGGCTGCTGGGCCGGTCGCCGCTGCTGGTGGCCGGCGGCGAACACCCCATACGGCGGCTGGCGTTCTGCACCGGCGGAGCCCAATCGTATATCGAGCAGGCGGTAGCGCTGGGTGTCGACGCCTATCTCACGGGGGA
>JAVEVZ010000103.1:0-9242 GCA_034004805.1 Spongiibacteraceae bacterium
CACCAGAAATAGCAGGAACAGGTTTGCAACACTGATCGCAGCCACGCCCAGCAGGCTCATGTAGCCGGCGATATAGACCAGCACAAGGATCAGCGCGCCGAGCATCAGCCGATTCACCCCCAGGCGTACCACCAGTTGAGCCGCCAGCGCCGCGCCACTGACAGACGCCACCGCACCCGCGGAAGTGAAGTAGCCGATCTGGTCGGGCGACAAACCCAGCGCGCTAAGCGCCGATGGCAGCACTGTACTGATGGCCATTGCGGCAGCCGCGCACAGGGCGAGAATCGCGGCGTAGGCCGTAAATTGCAGGTTGCCAATCAAGCGCCCGTAATCGAGGAAGACCCCGATACCGGCAGCGTGCTGACTGTCCTTGCCAGGCTGGCGATCTGGCCGGGTTTCCGGCATCAGCCACAGCACCAGGGCCAACAACACCAGGGCGTAGGCGCCAAGGAATACAAACAGGGCTTGCCAGCCCAGGTAATACACCAGAACCCCGCCTATCGCCGGGGCGGCAAACCCTGGTACCTGCAGCGCGAGGGTTACGAAAGACATCGCACGGGCCGCTTCCACCCCTTTGAAAATATCGTGAACTGCCGCTCTGGACACCACGGAAAGCGCAGCGACAGAAACCCCCTGCAACACGCGGCAGATAATGACCCATTCGATATCCGTGACAACCGTCGCAAAAAAACTGGCCACGGCAAACGCTGAAATACCCAGGACCAATACCGGTTTGCGGCCCAGCCGGTCCACGGCAGGGCCTATCACCAGCTGCATGGTGCCCACGGCCAGCAGAACGCCGGTGATCACCCACTGCACGGTGCCGAGCCCGACCGAAAACTCTTCGGACAGCACCGGCAGCGCCGGAATAAACGCCAGCAAGGACAGCGGGCTGGTTGCTCCAAGCATCATCAAAAGCCAAAGCGGCGGCCTGCTGCGCGTGAGGATCGAGCCCTGCGCTTTGTGGTCCTGCATGTCAGTCGCCATACGTCAATTCGCTCTTGTAGGAAAATACAGGGGATCGCGTTACAAATGCGTCAGGCAGGCCGGCCCAGTGTCCAGTCGGACTTGAACGTGGTCCTATGCATGACGCGCCGGTACTTGCGCGGATAGCCGTAGGCGCGGTGCATCGTGCGCCAGTTGTCCCAGACCATAACGTCCCCCTTCTGCCAATGGTGCACATACGCAAATGTTTCCTGCGTGGCGAAGGCCTTGAGCTCAGCCAGCAGGGCATCGCTCTCCGCCTCGGGCAAACCCACGATACGCAATGTGAACAATGGACTGATATTAAGCACCTTGCGACCATTTTCCGGATGCACATGAACCAGGGGATGAATGACCTCCGGGAACGCCTCCCGGGAACTGCTGCTGACCTTCTCGCTAACGCTTTTGCGCGTCAAGGCGGACGCCGCGGCAAAGCTGTGCACTACCTCCAGCCCCTCAATGCGCTTCTTGAGTCCCTCTGACAGCGCATCGTAGACGCCCGCCGTGTCTATCCAGCCGGTCAAACCGCCTTCGGCCGGCACAGTAACCGCGTGCAGCACCGCGCCACGTGACGGCTGCAGGGTATAGGTCAGGTCGGAGTGCCAGGGGATCTGGCCCACGATTTCATCCCCCCGGGGGTCACCACTGGGAATATCCTCTGCCTCATTGGCAGTCAGCACGATCAACTCGGGGCAGTCCGGATGCCGGATCGCCTCTATCGGGTGAATGTCCGACTCGCCGAAAACCTGCGAGAGCGCCAGCTGACGCCGGGGGGCGAGCTCCCGCCCACGAAGCAGCAGCAAGCCCCGCTCGACAAAATTGTCATACAGCTGTTCACGGGTTAGTTTCGCCAGATCGTCGCCAACAACCTCAACGCCAAAGTCGCCGGCCAATGGCTTGAATTCAATGCTCATAGCAGAATACCTCGACTGACCTGATTAACGATTGAAGGTGTAGATGATATCGACGCCATAGCTGGCGAGATTGCCGTAGTTGTTGACGGCAAAGCCCAGCTGCCCGAAATCTATGCCGAACTCACGGTACTTCTCATTGGTCAGGTTACGCCCCCACAACGCAACCTCGAGCTCGCCCATGCCATTGGCCAGCGCGACAGAGGCGAGACTTGCACGGGCATTGACCAGCGTGTAGGAATCCGCCGCGTCATAGAGATAGAGAATCGGACCGAAGGTCTGCTTGCCTGTGTAAGCCGCATCTGCGCGCAGGGAGATCACACCCCAGCTCATTTCCGGAAACTCATACATCGCAGAAAACGTCGCGGAATTCCGCGGTGACGTTACGCGCGCTATGTCAGAGGCATCGATATTGGTCCCCGTCGGCAGGCCCGTCACCTGGTTCTGCCCCGCCGTTACAAAAGACTTGTAATCCGTGTCCTGATAGCCATAGGAACCCGACAGGGTAAGGCCGGCGGTGGGCAGCCAGGTCAGTTCGAGTTCCAGCCCGGTGACCGTTGATTCGCCCGCATTGACGATATTGTTGGACGCGCCGCCACTGCCTGCCTCGAACTGGGCGACCTGCTGATCTTCGTACTCGACATAGAAGATGGCGCCATTGAAACGCAGACTCTGGTCGAGCCACTCCGTTTTCCAGCCCATCTCCCAGGAGGTCAGATTCTCTTCATCGAAGGGATTTTTAAAGGCCTGCACGTTGGTGGCACGCACGTTGTAGCCGCCGGCGCGGTAGCCAGTGGTCACCTTGCCGTAGACGCTGACATCATCATCCACCCGATAAGTCACAGTCAGTGCGGGGGTGAAATTACTCCAGGTGTTGTCATCCTTGATGGTTTGCAAAGTCCCTGAGCCCCGGGGAGAGGTCGAGGTGGCAGTGAGCACGTTGGTCAGCGTCGTTTCCTTGCTGTCCTCGGTGTAACGCATCCCCAGCGTGACGTCCAATGCCTCGGTCAAGGCGTACTCGAACTCACCATATACTGCGTAGGATTCGTTATCCGTGGCATAGCGAAAGAAAGGGCTGGAGACAAACAGCGACTTGCCCCGACTCAGCGGCGCCAACGGCGTGCCGGCCACCTGCAGCGCGGCAGGCAGCACCAGTGTCTGCGCACTGGACTCATCGCCGCGCTCCTCAAAATAATAAAGGCCCGCCGTATAGTTGAGTCGCGAATCCAGCAGACTGCCAATAAACTGGAACTCCTGGCTGGACTGGCGCTGGGCACTGCGCGCATCCGCAGTAAAGATCCCCACCAGCTGGCCCGCAGGTACAGGCTGGGCACAGCTCCCGGTCAGGAAACTGTAGGCGGTGACAGGACACAGGGAGCCATCCGCAGGTGCGGGAAAGTGGCCGGCATCGGTGCCGCCGACGCGATCCCACTCCCGGTAGCTGCTGATGGACTTGATGGTCAGGTCGGGGTTTGCCTGCCACTCCAGGGTCAACGCGTGGTGGTCGATATTCGAATCGGAGTAGCGGTCTTCACCACTGAACAGGATGGTCGGCAGTTTGCTCAGACGGCTGTCACTGACAAACTGGCGTACGCCGTCGTAGTAGGCGCCGCCGTAGAATGCACTCGCGGGGTTGCCATGCAGGTCCCGCAGATGGCTGATCTGGATAATCTGCGGGCTGCTTTCCCGCCTCGACCAATCGAAACTGTAATCTGCGCGGAACGTGTCCCCCGGCGTCCAGGACAGAGCGAAGTGCGCCGCGTCGCCCGCGGCATAACCCAGTTCGCGACCATTGCGCACCGAGCGAAACTCGCCGTCCCTTTCATCCCTGGCATAACTCAGCTTGGCTGCAAAGTCCCCCAGCGAAGGCGTGTCAATGGACGTGCGGTAATTGTGACCGCGGTTGTACTGAGTGATCTGCTGCTTGAAGGCAAACTCACCCCTGGGCTTCTCCGTAATGATATTGATAGCGCCGCCGATGGTATTGCGCCCGAACAGACTGCCTTGAGGGCCGCGCAGCACTTCGATGCGCTCCAGGTCAACAATATCAAAGGCCATGCCGGCCTGGCGGGCCAGGTACACGCCGTCGAGGTAGACGCCCACCGTGGGCTCTGCCGCGAGAGAGGGCTCCATCTGGGAGGTACCACGCAGCGAAATCCCGTAGTTGTCGTTGTTGCCTGCCTGTTTGTTCATCTGCAGGTTGGGAGTAAACCGCGCCACCTGGCCAACCTCGGTCACCCCCATCTGCTGGAGGTTTTTCTGTGAAAACGCCGATACGGACACCGGCGTATCCTGCAACGATTCCGCCACTCGCCGGGCAGTGACCACAACCTCTTCCAGCGAAGAGGCGCGATACCTGCCGCCCGGTTCCTCCTGTGCATAGGCCGGTGCCAATGGAACAGCCATCAAGCACATAACGCCTGCAAAACGCAGGGGCTTAGAGCGCGCCATAACAGTCTCCTGAAATATTATTCCGAATTATCTACGACTCCGTAGATTATTCTACGCATGCGTAGTATTCAATAGCAAGCCCTCTGCCCAGCCCTGTAGACCGTGCCTGCCCGAGCACGACAAATCCCGCCCCAGGACTGTGTAAGGTTCGGGAATTGCGGTGGCGGCTGTCCCGCGATGCATCTATTCTTTGCCCTCAGTACAGCTGTTAGGAATTGATGAATGTCACCCAAGGCGAACAGGTCTACCGACAAACCCGCGGCGCGAAGAACACGCAAATGGACCAGGCGGCGGGAGGAGATTATCGAGGCGGCCGAGAAGGTGTTCGCTGAGCGTGGCTACGAGGCCGCCAAGCTGGAGCACGTCGCAGAGCGCGTCGAGATGCAGCGCCCTTCCCTGCACTATTATTTCAAGGGAAAAGAAGACCTGTACGACGTGGTTATCGGCGAGATCGTCAAGGGCCACCTTGCCACCGTCAAGGAAATCGCGGCACGGAACCTGCCGCCTGCTGAGTTTCTGCAGGCGATTGCCAACAACTGGATCGAGTTCGGTGCCACCAGACCGGAAGCTGCCAGATTGCAGCTTGAGCAGTACTATAACGACCGGCTGCCGGTCACTCCCAGCGCGACAGCCGCGCGCCGCAAAATTTTTGCCATCATCGGTGATGCGTTAAAGCAGCACCACCTGCAATCAGGTGCGCCCCTGCTGGACACGGTGCAGTTCATTCTGCTGTTTTCGGGACTGTCCCTGTTCTGGGGCTCGGTGCGCGAGCGCATGATATCGCGCCTCCAGTACGACACCCTGGGGGGCGACAACCTGGAGCAATTCAGGCGCATTATGACCGGGTTTTCCGCAGATCTGGTTGCGGGCCGCTACCAGCCAGGGAAGCCATAGCGCGGACCAATGTCGCTGCAGGTAAAGCGTTGCAGCGATGGCCGGTGGACATTGAATCGCCCCGTCACAGGCCCTATGGAGCCGGCGGCGCCCTGCCCGCAATCAGATCCGCCGCTTTTTCCGCCACCATCAGCACCGCCATATTGGTGTTGCCGCTCACCAGGCGCGGCATCACGGAAGCGTCCGCAACACGCAAGCCCTGCACCCCATGAACCCTCAGCTCGGCATCCACGACGCTCATGTCGTCCCGCCCCATTCTGCAGGTGCCACAGGAGTGATAATCCGCATCGGCCTCGTTGCGGATGTACGCGTCGATCGCTTCATCGCTGACGACCGCAGGCCCGGGCGCGATTTCTTCGGCGCGGTAGCGGTCGAAGGCGGGCTGGCGGAATACCTCGCGGGCAATGCGCACCCCTTTGCGCAGTACCCTCAGATCGCGTTCCGAGGCCAGATAGTTCTGGTCGATCACGGGCGGCACTGCCGGGTCGGCGCTGGCCAGGCGCAACTGCCCCGTGCTCTCCGGCTTGATCACGTTGATATGCACGCCGAAGCCGTGTTGGGGCAGCAGCTCCCGGCCGTGGTCGCGGTAGAGGGCCATCAGCAGCAGCAGTTTCAGGTCCGGGTCCTGCCCCGCTTCGTCGGAGCTGACAAAGCCCACCGCCTCCATGCCGGAATCCGCCAGTGGCCCGCTGCGCAACAGCATGTACTGCCCCAGCGCCAGCGCGCCCCGCAGGGGGTTCAGGTACTTGAACAGGGAGATGGGCTCGGTCGAGGCGTACTTGACCGTGATCGCGAGGTGGTCCTGCAGGTTCTGCCCCACCCCCGGCAGCGCGACGTGGCATTCAATGCCGACCGACTGCAGATGCGCCGGGTCGCCGATACCGGACAGCATCAGCAGTTGCGGCGTGTTGAGCGCCCCCCCGCAGACGATGACTTCACGCCGCGCCAGGTACTGCGTCAGCGCATCGCCCCGGCTGACCTCCACACCCGTGGCGCGGCCGGCGTCGAGCAGGATGCGCCGCGCCAGTACGCCGGTGACTACCGTGAGATTCTGCCGCCGACGGGCCGGCTTGAGGTAGGCCGTGGCGGCACTGCTGCGGCGCCCGCGACCCACCGTGATATCCGTGGGACCAAACCCTTCCCGGGACGCGCCGTTGGTGTCGTCGTTGTAGGGATAACCGGCCTGTTGCCCCGCGTCGACGAAGGCGCGGGCGAAGGGGTGCCGGACCCCGGGCCGCGTCACCTGCACCGGCCCCCTGTCCCCGTGCCAGGCATTCGCGCCGCCATGGTAGGTTTCCGAGCGCTTGAAGTAAGGCAGCACCTCGGCGTAGGACCAGCCGGGGTTGCCCAGTGCCGCCCATTCGTCGAAATCAGCGGGCACGCCGCGGCAGTACACCATGCCGTTGATCGAACTCGAGCCACCCACGACCTTGCCCCGCGGCAGGTACAGCGTGCGCTGGTTCAGCTGCTGTTGCGGCGCGGACTGGTAACCCCAGCTGTAGGCGCCTGACAGCATGATGGGCAGCAGGCCGCCGGGGGCGCTGATCAGGGGGTTCCAGTCGGAGCCGCCGGCCTCCAGCAGCAGCACGGACACCGCCGGGTCCTCGCTGAGCCGGGCGGCAAGCACACAGCCCGCCGAGCCGGCCCCCACAACGATGTAGTCAAACGCGCGCTGTTTCACTATCCGGCTTCCTAGGCATCGCGCAAGGCGGAAATTTCATCCTGGCCAAGCGCTAGGTCACAGGCTGCATTGGAGTCCAGCAGCTGCTCGGGCCGGCTTGCCCCCACAATGGGAACCGTGGGCCAGGGCTGGGACACCAGATAGGCGAGCACCACCTGATTGATGGAGGCGCCCCGCTGCGCCGCGATGCGCTGCAGCACCGGCAGCCGGCGCCGGTTGGCGTCGTTCAGGTAGAGCGCGGCGAGATCCTCGGGCATGCCTGCGTCGCCCTGCTCAGCCAGTTTGGTAAAAAAGCCGCGGCTCTGGCTGGAGTAAGGCAGCATGGTCAGCCCCTCGGCATGCAGGCGCTGGTAGCCGTCCTCGTAGTAGCCGCCCGGGCTGAAACGCTGCATCGCCTCGCGGTCCGGCTCAGCCAGGCCCCACATGGGCTGGCAGGCGACAAAGCCGCTGTGGCCGATGCTGCCGGCATAGGCCTGGGCTTCCCGGATGCGCTCCACCGACCAGTTCGAACAGCCGAAATAGCGAATGCGACCCGCCTGCTGTTCCGCGATCAGCGCGTCGATCAGGGTTGCCACCGGCTGGCTCGGGTCATCGCGGTGCAGCCAGTACAGGTCGATGTAATCGGTTTGCAGCGCCGCCAGACTGGCCGCCACATCCTGGCGCAGGCAGTTCGGGTTCACCCGCAGACTGAAATCCCCGGCCCGGTAATCGAACTCACAGCCCTTGGTGGCCAGCACCCACTGGCTGCGATCGCGCTGTGCCAGCAGCCGTCCCAGCGCCTGCTCGGAGGCGCCGCGGGGGGCATCGGGGATCCAGTCGCCGTAGGAGCGGGCGGTGTCCAGAAAATTCCCGCCCAGCGCGGCAAACTGGTCGAGGATGGCGGCGGCGCGGGTGTCGTCCAGGCCGGTGCCGAACTGGTTGGTGCCCAGGCAAAGCTGGCTGACGCGTAAATCCGTGTGCTGCAGCGGGATCAGTTTCAAGGCGTTATTCTCCTGTGGTCATGGAACAGGCGCGACACACCGGGCGGCACCGCGATTGGATACCGGATGCCCGGGCCCGCGCGCGTCGTATGGAAAGCGCTGCAAGGAGAGTACAACGCGGGATCAATGGATGTAAGACTGCACAATTCGAACAGGCAGTTCGTCAAGAGCGAACAATGGCCTGCCAGTCGCGCGAAGCCTTTATAAAATCGATGAACTGCCGCAGGGCGCCCGGCATATGGCGGCTGCGAACGTAGTAGATATGGAAGCCGGGCAGTGGCTCGGTGGTGCCCGGCAGCAGGCGCAGCAATGTCCCGCTGTCGATGTATTGCTGGATATCGGCATCCAGCATATAGCCGATGCCTGTCCCGCTCAGCACACAATCCAATGCCAGTGCTTCGTCGCCGACGGTCAGATTGCCGGAGGGCAGAAATTCAACATTCTGTTTCCCGTCGCGAAGCCGCCAGGGGAACACGACCCGCGTCGTGGGGTGCTGAGTCCGGACGCAATGGTGGTCTCGCAGCGCCTGCACGCTGTCCGGCTCGCCGTGACGGGCGATATAGGCCGGCGCGGCGACCACGCTGACAGGCTGTGCCGGCGTCAGCGGCAGCGCAACCATATCCTTCTCCAGCAGGTTGCCCACCCGGATACCCGCGTCGAAATCATGGTCCACGATGTTGGTGATGGCGTCATCAACAGTGATATTGAGGTCAATCTCGGGATGCGCCGGACCGAACGCCGCCAGCAGCGGTGCCAGGGCCAGGCGGGCGCCGGCGCGGGAGCTCACCAGCCTGATCCGCCCGCTGACCAGCCCCCCGAGGCTGCTCACCTGATCCACCGAACTGTCGAGGTCCCGCATGATCGGCAGCAGGCGACTCAACAGCAACTCGCCCGCCGGTGTCGGGCGCACGCTGCGCGTGGTGCGATTGAGCAGACGCACCTCCAGGCGGTCTTCGAGCTGGGCGATGGCCTGACTCAGGGTGGATGGTGCGACCCCCAGCTGGCCTGCCGCCCTGCGGAAATTGCAGCACTCCGCCACCGCGACAAACGCCTTGAGCTGGGCAAACTCCGCGCCCTTCATAACGCCCCCTGACGCCGCAGATACGCCACTGCACCTTGCCCCGCCACGCGGCCGCTGGCCAGGCAGGCATTGAGCAGGTAGCCGCCGGTGGGCGCTTCCCAGTCCAGCATTTCGCCGGCGCAGAAGATTCCCGGATGCTGTTTGAGCATCAGATTCTCAGTGAGCGCGTCCAGATGGATGCCGCCGGCGGTGGAAATGGCCTCGTCCAGAGGTCTGGGCTGCAACAGGCGCTGGGTCAGGCTCTTGATGGCGGCAGCGAG
>JAVEVZ010000104.1:0-9229 GCA_034004805.1 Spongiibacteraceae bacterium
TCAGGGCCTGAGCCACGCCAGACGCCGGCAGTGTCCCCTCAGGTCGCGGGGCGGTTTTCCAACCGTTGAAAAACCAGCCCCAGCCTCGACATCCACCAACCCCGGAATCACCCCTTGGTTTTGGCGTCAGACGTCAGACGTTAAGCATCTGACGTCAGACTTTGTATTACGCCTGGCCAGCAGCCGCTCAATCCCCCGCGCCGCTGCCACCATGCCGAAGGTCGCAGTGACCATACTCAGTGCACCGAAGCCGCCGCTGCAATCGAGCTTGACGCCACCTTCGAAGGCTTTGGTCTGGCACACTTCGCCGTCGGCCTGGGGGTACAGCATCTGTTCGGCGGAATACACGGCTTCGACCGAAAAACGGCGCTTGGGATTGGTGGGAAAGTGGTGGAAACGCCGCAGCTGGCTGCGCACCTTGGCCAGCAACGGGTCGTTGACCGTGCGGCTCAGGTCCGCGCTGTCGACCTGGCGCGGATCGCGCTTGCCGCCCGCCGAGCCCACCGTCACCACCGGCAGTTTGCGGCGCCGGCAGGCGGCGATCAGCGCGGTCTTGGCGTGGGCCGTATCGGTGGCGTCCAGCACCAGAGCCAGGTCGTCGGCCAGCAGTGCCGTGACATTGTCGGGGTCGACAAAGTCCTCAATGGTGTCCACGCGGATTTCGGGATTGATGTCCCGCAGGCGCGCGGCCATGACCGCGACCTTGGACTGGCCGACGGTGCTGGCCAGGGTGTGCACCTGGCGGTTGCTGTTGGTGATGCAGATATCGTCCAGGTCCACCAGGCTGATATGACCCACCCCGCTGCGCGCCAGCGCCTCCGCCGCCCAACTCCCCACGCCGCCAATGCCCGCCACCAGACAGTGACTGCCAGCCAGCACGTCCAGCGCACTGCGCCCATAGAGCCGGCCGACACCGGCAAAACGCTGTAAATATCCGGGACTGAGGATTCGGGTCATGAATTGAAATGGCCGCCGCAACGCCGCGCGCTAAAGAATGGGCCGACATTATAGCCGCAGCAGCCGGGCCGCAGCCCTCACCCCCTTTCCAGCGTCAAGCGTCAAGCGTCAGACGTCAGACGGTCGGCGGCCGCCGCCCGAAAATACTGCACACTGAACAGCCTCTCCCCGTCCAGCCAGTGACTCGCACGTTGCCAGCCGGCGCTGGCAGCCAGGGCTTCGAAGCTGTCCAGGGTGTATTTGTAGGAGTTTTCCGTGTGGATGCTGTCGCCGCGCATAAAGGTAAGCTCGCCGCCCTCGAACCGCACCCGCTGCGGCCGGCGACTGACCAGGTGCATTTCGATGCGGTGCTGCTCTTCGTTGTAGAACGCATGGTGGAGGAAGGCGTCGGGATCGAAGTTGGCGTTGAGCAGGTGATTGACGTGGTTGAGGATATTGCGGTTGAAGGCAGCGGTGACGCCGCTGGCATCGTTGTAGGCGGCGCTCAGTATGCGCGGGTTCTTGTCGAGGTCGACCCCTATCAGCAGGCCGCCCTCGGCGCCGGCGATCTGCCGCAGGCGAACCAGAAACTGGCGGGCCTGCTCCGGGGACAGGTTGCCGATGGTGGAGCCGGGATAGAACAGCAGCCGCGGTGCGTCCGGCAGGCCGGGGGGCAGCGTGAAAGGTTGTGAGTGATCCAGTGCCAGTGGCATGACGCGCAGCCAGGAAAAATCACGGTCCAGCTCGGCGGCGGCCTGCTGCAGGTGTTCCGCGGAGATATCCATGGGGACGTAGGCCGCGGGGCGCAACGCGTTCAGCAGGGCACGCACTTTTTTGCAGGCCCCTGCGCCAGGCTCGATCAGCAGGCGGCCGCGACCGGCGCAGTGGCCGATCTCGTCGCAGGCGTCGGTGAGTATCCGGCGTTCGGTGCGGGTGGGGTAGTACTCCGGCAGGCCGGTGATCTGCTCGAACAGCCGCGAGCCCCGGTGGTCGTAGAAGTACTTGGGGTCGATGTGCCGGCGGGCTGCGGTCAGCCCGTCGATCAGGGTCTGGTAGGGGTGTTCCCGGCTGTGTGTATCAAGGGCGCTGGCAGTGTCATTCGACGTCATGTTTATATCCCGTTGGTGTTGGCCCGGGCGTCGAGATCCCTGGCCAGCCGCAGGCCGCTGAACTGCCAGCGATCGGGCGGGTAGAAAAAGTTGCGGTAGCTGCTGCGCAGATGGTCGGCACTGGAGACGCAGGAGCCACCGCGCAGTACCCACTGGTTGCACATGAATTTGCCGTTGTATTCGCCGATGGTATCGGTGCTGGCGCGAAAGCCGGGGTAGGGAGCGTAGCTGCTGGCCGTCCACTCCCAGACATCGCCGTACAACTGGTTCAGCTGTTGGCTCAACGGTTCAGCGGTGGCGGGCCTGGGGTGCAGATGGCCGCTGTCGACAAAATGCCCCGCCACCGCCTGCTGCTGCGCGGCGGCCTCCCATTCGAATTCCGTGGGCAGGCGCGCCCCGGCCCAGCGCGCGTAGGCATCCGCCTCGTAGGCGCTCAGATGGCACACTGGCGCGGCGGGCTCCAGTGGTTGCAGTCCGGCGAGCCGGTATTCCTGCCAGCCATTTTCCGGGTTCCTGGAATTCATTGCGTCACCAGCCTCGCGCTGCCAGTACAGCGGGTGTTGCCAACCCTGGTCCTGCACCACCTGCCAGCCGTCGGCCAGCCATAGCTCGGGGCGTCGGTAGCCGCCGTCGGCGATAAACTGCAGGAACTCGGCGTTGCTGACCAGTCGGTTTGCCAGCGCAAAAGGCTGCAACAGCACCGGGTGCGCAGGCATTTCGTTGTCGAACGCAAAACCCTGGCCGTGGTTCCCGATCTGCACCTGGCCGCCGGGGTGCTGCCACCAGCTCAGCGGGGTGACAGCGGCGGCCGCGGCGGGCGTGGTGCTGTGGTAGCGGGGGTACAGCGGGTTCTGTGCAAAACAGTATTTCAGGTCGGTGAAAAACAGCTCCTGGTGCTGTTGCTCATGGTGTAGCCCCAGTTCCACGCGGTTTGCGATGGTCTCTGCGTGCTGCGCGGGTGGTGCGCTGATCAGCGCCTGCATGGCGTCGTCGACGGCGGCGCGGTACTGATAGACCTCGGCCACGGTGGGCCGCGACAGCAGGCCGCGCCGGTGGCGCGCAAACGGCTGGCCGATGCCGTTGTAATAGGAGTTGAACAGTTGCTCGAACTGCGGCTGCGGGCTTTGGTAACCGGCCGCAAAGGGCTTGAGCAAAAAGGTTTCAAAAAACCACGCGGTATGGGCGAGGTGCCACTTCGCGGGGCTGGTGCTGGCCATGGCCTGAAGGCCGTAGTCCTCCACGGCCAGCGGGTCGCAGAAGCGCTCGGAGCGGCGGCGCACCTCGAGATAACGGTCGCGTTGCGTGGCAGTCATGAACAGTTTTCCGTGGCGATGGTTTCCCCGGGAATGACAGTGACCCGGCCGCTGATGGCGACTTCGCGGCTGCTGGTTTCAACCTGCACAACGCCGCCGGCAACGGAGCGCTGGCGATCTTCAAAGCGGTCGAGGCCGCGGCGTTGCCAGTAATCCCCCAGCACCCGGCAGGCGGAGCCGGTGACGGCGTCCTCGGGCATGCCGTAGCGGGGTGCGAAGTAGCGCAGCTGCACCCAGTCAGTGCTGTGGCGACTGGTGGCAATGACTGCGCGGGAGGTGGCGGCGGCGATGCGGGGTATGTCCGGGTCCAGTGTGCGCAGCTCGGTGGCCGCGGGCCATTCGAGCACACAGTAACCGGCGCCGTCGCCGCACAGCGCGGCGGTCAGCGGTGGTTGGGCAAAGGCCGCGGCGAGGCGCGGCATGACGTCGACGGGATGGCAGCGCAGACGCCGGAAGTAAAGCCACAGGTGCTCGTCCCGCTGTTCACAGCGGATTGCCTCGCCGGCGCAGGCCTGCAGCTGTTGCGGCGCACGGCCGGTGCTGCGCCACAGCTGGTGGGCGCTGGCGAGAATGCCGTGGCCGCAGCAGCGCACCGCGCGGCCGCCCTGGTAGCAGGCGACCTGGTATGTCGTATCCGCCGCGGCCTGCAGTGCGGTCCGGGGCCAGACAAAACAGACGGCGGCAGCCGTGGTAGCGGGCGCGAGGGCGCTCAGTTCAGCGGGACCGGGCTCGCTGTCCAGAACGACGACCCGGGCCCGGTTGCCCGCAGCCCCCGGCGCGGTGAATACGCGGTGCGTCGGCTGCTGGTCGGGCGCGGCGTGCATGTTGCAGTTCAGTCCTGATGCCAGCGCCAGCGCAGCGGCTCGCCGAAATCGTCGTATACCAGCTGCTTGCGGGCGACGCTGCGGGGTTTGCGTGGCGCGCTGCGCTGGGGGCCACGCAGTGCCTGCTTGCGGGCCTCCAGTGCGGCGACGATTTCCGGTACAAAGGTGCGCGCTTCTTTGGGACGGTCGTCGAACAGGGTGTTGGGGCGCGGTGGCCCGCTGCCGGGTTCGACGCCGGTTTCGCCCTGCTGACAGCGGGTGATGGCGCCACCCAGCTCCAGATAATCATCGACCTGGGCGGCAATGATGGCGCGGAGCTGGGCTTTGGAAGCGGGTTTTTTCACGGTGCGCGATGGGTATCTGCTGGTATCTGCCGAAGCGGGCTGAGGATGCACCGATTGTGTCAGGTGCCCGACATGCAAGCAAACGGCGCGGCCTGATGGGGTGTCCGGGCCGCGCGTCGACCGCCTCAGTGCATATCGACCTCAGTGCATATCAATATGGACCGCGCTGAGTTTCCCGGTGTAGGCGTAGGGCGCCGTGTAGTGTTGTGACACGGGGCTCAGGCTGTCGCGGCCCGCTTCCAGTCCTTCCCACACGGCGGTCATGGGGATTTCGATGCGGACCTCGCCGGCGGGCTCGCCATTGATCAGCAGGCTGCCCTTGCCCGCCAGGGTTTTCCAGGGGTCTATGCCGCCACTGCGCAACAGCCCTGAGGCCAGCGCCAGGGCCGTGTTGTCCTTGTCGAAGCGAAAGGCGACCGTGAGGTCGCCCTCGGGCAGGGCGCGGCTGGAGCGCAGCACGGTGCGCGTGTGGCCCACATTGACTTCGTAGACCAGGTGGTTGTCCTGGATATAGAGCGTATAGCCGGAATGGCTGTCGCCCATGGCCAGCAGCACGCCTTCATCGCCGCTGCGACGCTGCACCAGCTCGGTGTGAATGGTGTAGGAGCGCCCCGCCAGTACCGGCGCGTTGCCCACCAGAATCGGGCTTACGCCGGGCTCGATGCGGTAGTGATCGAGAGCGGCGGGCATTTCACGGGCCTTGAAGGCGCGCTCCAGCAGCGGCAGGTCCACCAGCGGCAATACGTCATAGCGTTCCGCGTCCGCCCACCACAGGGCTTCGAGCTCCGCGACCTTGTCGGGGTGCCGGGCGGCGAGGTCGGTGGTTTCCGCCGGGTCGTCGCGCAGATTGAACAGCTGCCACGGGCGCGCGTCGTAGGTCTCGTTCTCTTCGCGAAACCCCACCAGTTTCCAGTCGCCCCGGGTGTAGGCGCGCTGCGCCTCGACCTCATAGTACTGCCCGGTTTTGTGGGTCGGCTCGGCGGCGTGGTCAAAGCTGTAGGCGAGGCTGGTGCCCTCCATGGGTTTGACCTGGCGTCCACCCACCACGGCGGGCGGCTCGATGCGCAGCAACTCCAGCAGGGTCGGCGCGATATCGTTGACGTGGTGGAACTGGTGGCGGATTTCGCCCCGGGCTTTGATGCCCGCCGGCCAGGAAATCATCATCGGCACGCGCACGCCACCGGCCCAGCTGGTGCGTTTGGCGTGGGCAAACGGGGTGTTGCTGGCCTGCATCCAGCCGTGCGGGTAGTGGGGGTGGGTGTCGGCCTCGCCGATGCGGTCGAAATACGCGAGGTTTTCCTCGGTCGTCAGCGGCCGGTTGTGAAAATACGCCAGCACGTTGCCGGAGCCCTCCACCCCCACTTCACGGCTGGCGCCGTTGTCGGACATAAAGATAAAAATGGTGTTGTCCAACTCGCCGAGGGTGGCGAGGTAGTCCCGCAGCCGGCCGATATTCTGGTCGAGGTTGTCGACAAAGGCTGCGTAGTTCTCCTGCAGGCGGGCGTACATGCGGCGCTGGTCGTCGCTCAATGCGTCCCAGGCGTCGACGCCGGGATTGCGCGCGGTCAGTCGCGTGTGTTCCGGCAGCAGGCCCAGCCGTTTCTGGGCCTTCAGGCGCTGTTGGCGGATGACGTCATAGCCCTGGGCGTATTGGCCCAGGTAGCGCGCGCGGTCTTCGGCCCGGGTGTGGTGGGGGGCGTGGGGTGCGCCCGGTGTGTAATACAGAAAGAACGGCTTGTCGTTGGCCAGGGAGCGCAGCTCGCGGATCATGCCGATGGCGTGGTCGGTCAGCGCATCGGGAAAGTAGAAATCCGGGTCTGCAACCGGTGGCAGGATGCTGGTGCCGTCCACCAGGGCGTGGGGTTGCCACTGGCTGGCCTCGCCGTCCAGAAAACCCCAATAGCGGTCGAAGCCGCGGTGGGTGGGCCAGCTGTCATAGGGGCCCAACGAGGACCGGTGGTTGCTGTGGGTCAGGTGCCATTTGCCGGCCATCAGGGTTGCATAGCCGTGTTCCCGCAGGATTTCGGGCAGGGTGGCGACATCCTGGCGCAACTCGCCGCGGTAGCCGGGGTAGCCGGTATCCCATTCCGACAGCCAGCCGACGCCGGCGGAGTGGTGGTTGAGGCCGGTGAGCAGGGCAGCGCGGGTCGGCGAGCAGACCCCGGTCACGGTGAAATGGCTGTAGCGCAATCCCGCATCGGCCAGCGCCTGCAGGTTGGGGGTGCGGATTTCCGCGCCGTAGGGTGCGATATCGCCGTAGCCCAGGTCGTCCACCAGCACGATGACCACATTGGGCGCGTCGGCCGCCGCCGTGGGCCGCTGCCGGTAGTCGGGCCTGGAATCGCGCACGCTGTTGGCAATCTTGCCCTGAAACGGGCGCTCGGTTTGCGCGACGCCGGCCGCGCTGCTCTGGGCCCGTGGTACATCGCGCTCGCCGCAGGCCGCCAGGCCCAGCAGCCCCGGCAACAGTACTGCGGCCAGTGCCGCGCGCTGAAGGTAACGCATGGAGTGTCTCCGTGAGGATTATTCGGCGCCCACGCCGGCACACAGAAACTGGTGCAGCTGTGGAATGAGCTTATTGGCCTTGAGGTTGCCGGCCAGCACATCGAAGGTAAGGCGCGTCGCCAGCCGTGCGCGGACCTGGACCTGTTCTGCGGCGAGACCGGGCAGCGCGTCCCGCAGCCAGCGCTGGAACACTCTGGCGTCGTTGCCGGCATGGGCGGTCGACAGCGCCTCGGTCCATTCCGGGCGTTCCGAGTGCGAGCGCCACATCAGGCGCACATAGGCGCGGCCCTGCACGCCCTCGCGCGCGATCAGGTCCACCAGCGGCTGCACCA
The DNA here is from genome assembly GCA_034004805.1 of Spongiibacteraceae bacterium. Taxonomy (GTDB): domain Bacteria; phylum Pseudomonadota; class Gammaproteobacteria; order Pseudomonadales; family CAMLJR01; genus JAVEVZ01. The sequence continues at coordinate 7,364 of JAVEVZ010000104.1, forward strand.
GAAACCGCACCCAGGCCTCCACGAGTGTCTCGGTAGGGGTGACCAGACCGGCGCGGACCAGCGCGGTGCGCTGCGCCATCAGCGGGACCATGCGCCGCAGCAGAACCTGTTCCAGCAGCGCCTCCTTGCTGCCGAAGTGGTAGTGGACCGCCGCGACATTGGCCTCGGCCTCCCGCGCCAGCTGGCGGAAGGACACAGCGGCCAGACCGTGTTCCGCGAACAGGCGCTCGGCGGCGTCCATCAGGCGGGCTGCGGTTGCTTGTTGCCGGGGTTCGGGTGCAGCTTTCGGCACGGCCCTGAATACTCCGTTGTTGTTCTGCGGTGTTTGCTGGCTAAAACATTTATTTAAAACGATCGTTTGAATTCTTGCGTGGGCCGGTGTGCCATGTCAATGGCAAGGCGCTGCTTGCGGTTCGGGTGGGGCGGCAATGCAAAGTCAGCGACGACAAGGTGGAGAAAATGTAAAAGCGCGGGGGCTTTTTTTATGCCTTGCCAGACATATAATGCGCTAACCGTACTACTTTGTCGGACAGGCCATCATGCCCCTGGACCCCAACAATCTGGGCTTTTTGATCACTGATGTGCAGCGACTGCTGCGCCGGGAATTCAACCGGCGCATCGAGGCCACGGGGCTGACCCTGGCCCAGGCGCGCTGCCTGGCGTTGATCGCGCGCAATGAGGGTCTGCGGCAGGTCGAGTTGGCGGAGCTGCTGGAAATCCGGCCCATCAGCATGGTCGGGCTGCTGGATCAGCTCGCGGGTGCGGGGCTGGTCGAGCGCCAGCCGGACCCCAGCGACCGGCGCGCCTACCGCCTGTATCTGGCGCCGGGCGCCGAGCAGCCTCTGGAAACCATCCGCGCGGTGGCGGATGAAATTCGTGATTTCAGCGTGCAGGATCTGTCGCAGAAGGATCGGCTCCTTTTGCTGGCGAGCCTGCGCAAAATGCGGGACCGGCTGGCGAGCCGGACAGGTGATCAATGATGAATGCAGCCAACAATGCAGCAGACGATGCGGTGATTCCGGCCGGGCAGGTGCCCGTCGCGAGCCCACCACCCAGGCCGTCGCCCAAACCCAACCGTATTCGCCGCTGGGCCCTGTGGGGTGTGCCGGCGCTGGTCATGGGGCTAGCCGTGGTGTTGTATCTGACCGGCGGTCGCTACGTGAGCACGGACAACGCCTATCTCAAGGCCGACAAGCTGGTGATCAGCACCGAGGTGTCGGGGCTGGTGCAGAAGGTTTTTGTGCGCGAGAACCAGGCGGTCGAGGCGGGGGAGTTGCTGTTCCAGATCGATCCGCAGCCCTTCGAAGTGGCCGTGTACCGGGCCGAGGCACGCCTGGCGGAAACCCGCGCCGAGCTGGCGGCCCTGAAGGCGAGTTACCAGGAAAAGCGCGCCGAGGTGGCCCTGGCCCAGCTCAACAACGCGTACTGGAGCAAGGAGCAGGCGCGTCTGGAAAACCTGTCGGAAAAAGGCTTTAGCTCCGCCAATCAACTGGATGATGCGCGCCACAGCGCCGACGTAGCGGCGCAGAATGTGCGCATGCTGGAGTTGGACCTCCACCGGATCGCCGAGGAACTGCAGGGCGATGTCGACGCGCCCTACGAACAGCATCCGCGCTACCGCGCCGCCAGTGCCGAGCTGCGCCAGGCGCGCCTGGATCTCGAGCGCACCTCGGTGCGGGCCAGCCTGGCGGGCACGGTCAGCAATGTGCCCACGCCGGGCCAGTACCTCGCCGCCGGCAATGTCGCCATGGTGCTGGTGGGCAGCGAGACTTTCTGGGTCGAGGCCAACTTCAAAGAAACCGAGATTACCCACCTGCATGCCGGCCAGCACGCCACGATCCATATCGACACCTACCCCGGTCGGCG
>JAVEVZ010000105.1:0-9168 GCA_034004805.1 Spongiibacteraceae bacterium
GCCCGTCGCGCCCTTGACCGAGCGCGCCAGGCGGTAGAACTCCACGGTGTAGCGGTCGATATCGGCGGGGTCGGCCAGCACCCGGCGGATGGGGCGGCGCACCACGTGTTCGAGGTCCAGCTCCCAGCGCTCGATCATCGGCTCGGCGCTGGCCACCACCACCTTCTCCGGGGTGACTTCCAGCGCCAGGATGCGGTGGCGCTGGGCGAACTCGAAGCTCATCACCTCGGTGACCGCAGTGACATTGATCTTGAGGGGATCAATATGCGCCAGCGGCTGCCGGCAGTGCTGGGCCAGCCACTCCAGCAGCCGCGCCATGTTCAGCAGGTGGCCCGGGTGGGCGGCGTCCTCCACCGCCTGGTCCGCCAGCAACTGCAGGGGATGCAGACGTGCGCCCGGGGTGCGCGGCGTGCGCGCCACCCGCTCGGCGGTCTCCGCACTGAGGCGGCCGGCCTTGCACAGTTCGTCCAGCAGCCAGCGCAGGCTCAGCGCCCGGTCCTCCGCCATCACACCCGATACCGCCATGCCATCATCCTGTTCTGCAATGTTTCCACCTCTGCCTCAACGCGCCGCGCCGGGCCCGAACCCGGGCGCCCACAAGACAGCCGCAATCATTATGGACTCCGCTTTCGGGCCTTGCCCAGCCGGGCCACACGGACACGGCAGCAACACCGCGCTGACGTTGCCCCGAAAACGTAATAGAATGCCGGCCCCCGCGCCCCGGTGTGGCCCAGGAAAACCGAGAGAGTAACGCGATGCCCGGCAATCCATTGGAGGCTCTGTTCGGCCGCTCGCCGATCAAACCGATGCAGGACCACATGGCCAGAGCCTGTGCCTGCGCCGAGCTGCTGGCCGGCTTTTACCGGGCCACACTCGCCGAAGACTGGGAGCAGGCCGCGGCGATACAACAGGAAATAGCCCGCCTCGAAGGCGAGGCCGACGATCTCAAGCGCGACCTGCGCATGCACCTCCCCAAAAGCCTGTTCCTCCCCGTCCCCCGCTCCGACCTGTTGGACCTGATCACCGTCCAGGACAAGATCGCCAACACCACCAAGGATATCGCCGGCCTGATGCTGGGCCGCAAGATGCGGGTGCCAGAGGCCATCGCCGGGCTGGTGGGCGAGCTGATCGACGCAGCCATCGCCACCACCCGCCAGGCCCTGACCGCGATCAACGAGATGGACGAGCTGCTGGAAGCCGGTTTCCGTGGCCGCGAGGTCGCCGTGGTGGAGGCGCTGATTCAGGAGCTGCACCGCCTGGAGCACGCCAGCGACGAACTGCAGGTCAAAGTGCGCGCAGCACTGTTCAAGGTCGAGCAGAGCCTGCCGCCCATCAATGTGATGTTTCTGTACCAGATCATTGAGCGCATCGGCGAGTTGGCGGACCGCGCTCAGCGCGTCGGCGCCCGCCTCGAAATTCTGCTCGCCCGCTAATGCACCGCTGAACAAGGTTGACCGCTGATGGAAGTGATTGCCGCGCACGGCACAACGCTACTCGTGCTGGCCTGCATGTTCGGGCTTTTTATGGCCTGGGGCGTGGGCGCCAACGATGTCGCCAACGCCATGGGCACCTCGGTGGGCTCGCGGGCGCTGACCGTCAAACAGGCCATCCTGATCGCCATGGTGTTCGAGTTCGCCGGCGCCTATCTGGCCGGCGGTGAAGTCACCGCCACCATCCGCCAGGGCATCATCGACCCCGCCAGCGTGGCGGACAAACCGGAGCTGCTGGTATACGGCATGATGGCCTCGCTGCTGGCGGCGGGCACTTGGCTGCTGCTGGCGAGCACCATGGGCTGGCCGGTGTCCACCACCCACTCCATCGTCGGCGCCATCGTCGGCTTTGCCGCGGTGGGTATCGGCGTCGAGACCGTGGCCTGGGGCAAGGTCGGCCAGATCGCGGCGAGCTGGGTGATCTCGCCGCTGATGGCCGGCTCCATCGCCTTCGCACTGTTCATGAGCGTGCAGACCCTGATCCTCAACACCGAACGTCCCTTCGATAACGCCAAGCGCTACATCCCCTACTATATGTTCCTGGTCGGCTTCATGATCGGCATGGTCACCCTGCTGAAGGGGCTCAAGCACGTGGGGTTTCATCTCAATCTCGGCTTCGAGAGCACCTTCGCCAACGCCGTGCCCGCCGCAATTGCGATCGGTCTGGCGGTGATGCTGCTGGGCAAGCTGCTGCTGCGCCGCATCGAGCCCGACCCGGAACTGGACCGCAACTTCCGTTACTCCAACGTGGAGCGGGTGTTCGCCATCCTGATGATCTTTACCGCCTGCTCGATGGCCTTCGCCCACGGCTCCAACGACGTGGCCAACGCCATCGGCCCGCTGGCCGCCGTGGTCGGCGTGCTGAAGACTGGCTCGGTCAAGGCTACCTCGGTGCTGCCCTGGTGGATCCTGCTGCTGGGCGGCGGCGGCATCGTGCTGGGGCTCGCGACCTATGGCTTCAAGGTCATGGCCACTGTCGGTCGCCGCATCACCGAGCTGACGCCCAGCCGCGGTTTTGCCGCCGAACTGGGCGCCGCCTCCACGGTGGTGCTGGCCTCCGCCACCGGCCTGCCGGTGTCCACCACCCACACCCTGGTGGGTGCGGTGCTGGGGGTCGGCCTGGCGCGGGGCATCGCCGCCATCAACCTGAGGGTCATCGGCAGCATCGTCCTGTCCTGGCTGGTCACCCTGCCCGCCGGCGCGTTTCTGTCGGTGGTGTTCTTCTATATTCTGCGCGGTGTATTTGGTCAGAGCGGTCTTTAGCTGCGCGTGAGAAGTCTGGCGTCTGACGTCTGATGCTGGACGCTGGACGCTGGACGCTGGACGCTGGACGCAAAACGCTAACCCCTGCCTTTGAGCCGAGATTGGGCGTCGAGCCAAGTACCACTCCACCCGGCCACCCCGTATCACCCAATGCATCAGACGTCAGACATCAGACGTCCAGCCCGTTCCCAGCGTCTCCCGCCTCTCACGCCAGACATCCCGCCCCGCCCGCGCTAGAATCCCCCCACATCCGTTGGAGTTGTCACCATGTTGCCCGGCCTGCCCGCTATGCTCGACCAGCTGATCCGCACCCCGTCGGTCAGTTGCTCCACCCCTGATTTCGATATGGGCAACCGCGACGTGGTCAACCTGCTGGCCGGCTGGCTGGAAACCCTGGGCTTTGCCGTGCAGATCATGGATATTCCCGGCCAGCCCGACAAAGCCAACCTGATCGCGCAATTGGGCAGCGGGCCCGGCGGCCTGGTGCTGGCCGGACACACCGACACCGTGCCCTTCGACGAGCAGCGCTGGCAGGTCAACCCGCTGGCCCTGACCGAGCGCGACAACCGCTACTACGGGCTGGGCAGCACCGACATGAAGGGCTTCTTCCCGGTGGCCATCGAGGCGGCCCGCGCCTACGCCGGCGCCAAACTCAAGGAGCCGCTGTTTATCGTCGCCACCGCCGACGAGGAGAGCTCCATGGACGGCGCCCGCCAGCTGGTGGTGGAGGGCGTGCCCCGGGCCCGGGTCGCAGTGATCGGCGAGCCCACCGACCTGACGCCGGTGCGCCTGCACAAGGGCATGATGATGGAGTCGGTCACGGTGACCGGGCGCAGCGGCCACTCCTCGGACCCGGCGCTGGGCAATAACGCCCTGGAGGCCATGCACGAGGTGCTGGGCGCGCTGCTGGCCTACCGTTCACAGCTGCAGAGCCGCTACCGCAACCCGGCCTTCCGCGTATCGGTGCCGACCCTCAACCTGGGCTGTATCCACGGCGGCGACAACCCCAACCGGATCTGCGGCGAGTGCGAGTTGCATTTCGACCTGCGTCCCCTGCCGGGCATGGACAGCGCGCAGCTGCGCAGTGAGATCCAGCGCCTGCTCACCCCCATCGCCGGGCGGCTGGGGGTCAATATCCAGCTCCGCTCGCTGTTCCCCGGTATCGAGCCCTTTGAACAACCCGCCGATTCGGCCTGGGTGCAGACTGTGGAGCGCATCGCCGGGCGGCGCGCCGAGGCGGTGGCCTTCGGCACCGAGGCGCCGTTCCTGCAGCAGCTGGGCATCGACACCGTGGTGCTGGGGCCGGGCTCGATACGTCAGGCCCACCAGCCCGACGAATACCTGGAGATGGCGCAGATTCAACCGGCGATAAATCTGCTAAAACAATTGATCCGGCAGTGCTGCCTGTAGACGCGCGCACTGCGCATACACTTTGACCAAGGAATCCAGCCCGTGGCCGGCCCCAACCTCGACTATGTGAAATGGTTTCGCAACTCCGCGCCCTACATCAACGCCCACCGCGGCCGCACCTTTGTGCTGATGTTCAGCGGCGAGGCCGTGGCGCACCCCAACTTTGCCAATATCGTCCACGATATCGGGCTGCTCAACAGCCTGGGCGTCAAGCTGGTGCTGGTGCACGGCGCGCGGCCACAAATTGAACAGCGCGTGCAAGAGCGCGGCCTGAGCACCGAATTCCACCACGGCCTGCGCATCACCGACGCCACCACCCTGGCCTGTGTACAGGACGCCACCGGCTGGCTGCGGGCGCAGATCGAAGCGCTGCTGAGCATGGGCGTCGCCAACTCGCCGATGCACGGCGCGCGGATACGCGTGTGCTCCGGCAACTTCGTGATCGCCAAACCCCTGGGCGTTCACGACGGCGTGGATTTCGGCAATACCGGCGAAGTCCGGCGCATTGATGCCGAGGGCATACGTCAGCAGCTGAACAACGGCAATGTGGTGCTGCTGTCCGCCATCGGTTACTCGCCGACCGGCGAAGTTTTCAATCTCGCTTTTGAAGATGTGGCGACCCAGACCGCCCAGGCGCTGGCGGCTGACAAGCTGATCGTGCTGAGCCCCAACGAGGGCATCACTGACGCCTCGGGAGCGCTGTTGCGCGCCGCCAACCGCTCCCAGGTCCAGGCCCTGCAATGCGAAGGCGACGACGAGGTGACCGCCCGCGAGCTGCGCGCCGTGACCGCCGCTCTGGACGCCGGCGTGCAGCGCGCCCATGTGGTCAGCTACGCCAATGACGGCGCATTACTGGAAGAGCTGTTCACCCGCGACGGCGCCGGCAGCCTGGTCACCCGCGACGACTACGAACGGCTGCGCCCCGCCAGCATCGAGGACGTCGGCGGTATCCTGGAAATCATCCAGCCGCTGGAGGAGCAGGGCGTGCTGCTCAAGCGTTCGCGGGATCTGCTGGAAAACGAAATCGACCAGTTCACGGTGATCGAGCGCGACGGGATGATCATCGCCGTGGCCGCGCTGTACCCCTACCCCGACGACGGCTGCGGTGAAATCGCCTGTGTCGCCACCCACGGCGACTACCGGCGCGGCGACCGCGGCGAACGCCTGCTCGCGGCGCTGGAACAGAAAGCCAAGGGCCTCGGACTGCAGCAGGTATTTGTGCTCACCACCCGCACCGCACACTGGTTTCAGGAGCAGGGCTTCGTACCCGGCGATCTGGGCCAGCTGCCCGGCGCCAAGCAACAGCTCTACAACTACTCGCGCAAATCCCGCGTGTTCTTCAAAAGCCTGTGAGGGGCTGACCGCCCCGCGCACCCGGAGGTGCCATGAAATTCGGAATCTGCCTGCCCTATATGAAACCGTCGATCAGCCGCGACACGATACTGGGCTGGAGCCGCGCCATTGATCAGGGCCCCTTTAACAGCCTGACCTGTGGCGAACGCATCACCGGCAACACCCTGGAGATGCGCGTCGTGCTGGCGGCGGCCGCCGCCGTCACCGAGCGCGTGCGCATCGTGCCCTCGCTGTATGTGCTGCCCATGCACGACGCGGTGTGGGCCGCCAAGGAGATCGCGACCCTGGACCTGTTGAGCAACGGCCGCGCCACCGTGGTGGTGGGAGTCGGCGGGCGCGAACAGGACTACCGCGCGGTGGGCGCCGATTTCAGCAACCGCTTCAAACGCATGGATGAACAGGTCGCGCAGATGCGCCGGATCTGGGCCGGCGAGGCACCCTTCCCCGGCGCCGACGAGGTCGGTCCGCGCCCGGTACAGGCCGGCGGGCCGCCGGTGATCGCGGGCGCCATGGGGCCCAAGAGTATCCAGCGGGTGGCCCACTGGGCCGATGGGTTGTACGGCTTCGCCATGAACGGCGAGCGCGAGGTCATGCAGTATTTCTTCGACTCCGCCGATGCCGCCTGGACTGCTGCCGGGCGCAGCACCCCGCCGGTAAAAATGGGCGGCTTCTGGTGCTCGCTGGCCAGGGACAGCAAGGCCGCGCTGCAGAGTTATGTCTACGACTACATCAAGATCGCCGGCGAAGATGAGGCCCGCAAGACCGCGGCCAGCATGACCCGGCACACCCCGGCTGCGATTCTGGAGGCCATAGACGGGATTGAGCAGACCGGCTGTGAGGAGCTGATGCTGGTGCCCGCCACGGCGGAGCTGTGCGAAGTCGAGCGCCTGGCCGAGCTGATCGACAAGCGCTGAGCCCGGCCGGAACCCGACTGAAGACCGGGCGCCGCGCTCAGGCGCGGCGCTCGAACAGCAGATCCCAGACCAGATGACCCAGGCGCTCGCCGCGCTCCTCAAACTTGGTTTTGGGGCGGTGCGCAGGGCGCGGTACATAGCCTTCATCCCCGGCACAGTTCTTCAGCCCCGCCTCGGCCTCCAGCACCTCGAGGATGTACTGCGCGTAATTGGGCCAGTCGGTGGCCACATGCAGCGTGCCGCCGGGCTTGAGCACCCGGCACAGGGACTGCACAAAAGCCGGCTGAATCAGGCGCCGCTTGTGGTGGCGCTTCTTGTGCCAGGGGTCGGGGAAGAAAATCTGCACCCGGTCGAAACACGCGTCGGGCAGGCAGTGCTCAACGACCTCGACGGCGTCCTCCCGGTAACTGCGCAGGTTGGTCAGCCCCAGCGCCGCGATGCGGCTCAGCAGCCGTCCCACGCCCGGCGTATGCACTTCCACACCGACAAAATCCGTGCCCGGCTCCGCCTGCGCCATGGCCACCAGGCTGTCGCCCATGCCGTAGCCGATCTCCAGCACCAGTGGCGCGCGGCGGCCGAACACGGCTTCCTGGTCCAGACGACCCTCCGCAATGCTCAGGCCCCAACGCGGCCACTGGCTGTCGAAGGCGCGTTGCTGGCCGTCGGTCATGCGTCCGGTGCGCAATACGAAACTGCGAATGCGGCGCTGGCGCAGTTCGTCCGTCGGCCGGTCCCCGGTATCGTTCACAGCGACGCTCCCGGCCAGTCCCGCCAGGCGGCAACCGCCAGCAGCAACCAGCCCGTCAGTAAACACAACCCGCCCAGCGGCGTGATCGCCCCCAGCCAGCGCACGCCGGTAAAGGTCAGCAGATACAGGCTGCCGGAGAACACCAGGATACCCGCCACAAAAGCCCAACCGCTGATCTTGAGCAGCGTACTGGCAGGGATCTGGTACATCAGCACCGCGACGCCCAGGAGCGCCAGCGTGTGGACCAGGTGGTACAGCACCCCGGTCTGGTAGACCGCCAGAAGCTCCGCGCTGACCCGCGCCTTGAGGCCGTGGGCGCCAAACGCCCCCAGACCCACCGCCAAAAAGCCGCTCAGCGCGGCCAGCATCAGAAACAGCCTCATGCACCTCTTCTCCCGGGAATGAAAACCTGCAGTTCCGGCCATAAAAAAGCCCCCGGCTGGGGGCTTGGCCGACCGCGATGACGCTCAGGCCACCATCATGCCCTTGACCTTGTTCATTGCATTTTTCTCGAGCTGGCGGATGCGCTCGGCGGACACGCCGTACTCGGCGGCCAGCTCGTGCAGGGTTTCCTTGGTGTCGTTCAGCCAGCGACGCTGCAGGATATCCCGTGAGCGCGCATCCAGCTGCTCAAGGGCAGCATACAGGTTGTTCTGGCTGGTGGCCTCCCAGTCGTCGCTCTCGGCCATCTGCGCCGGGTCATAGCGGCGGTCCTCGAGATAGTGTACCGGCGCGACCACACTGTCTTCGTCGTCGTCATTGCCGGCATCGAAGCCGAGGTCCGAGGCGGTCAGGCGGCCTTCCATCTGCTGCACTTCGCGCACGTCCACGCCCAGATCCTGAGCCACCGCGCAGGCCTCGTCATGGGTCAGCCAGGCCAGCCGCTTCTTGGCGCCGCGCAGGTTAAAGAACAGCTTGCGCTGGGCCTTGGTGGTCGCAATCTTGACGATGCGCCAGTTGCGCAGAATGAATTCGTGTATTTCGGCCTTGATCCAGTGCACCGCAAAGGACACCAGGCGCACGCCCTTCTCGGGGTCAAAACGTTTGACGGCCTTCATCAGCCCGACGTTGCCTTCCTGGATCAGATCCCCCAGGGGCAAGCCATAGCCGCGGTAGCTCTTGGCGATATGTACCACGAAGCGCAGGTGCGCCATGACCATCTCGCGGGCGGCTTCGACGTTGTCCTGGTAACGGTAGGCCTCGGCCAGCTCCTGTTCGCGCTCGGGCGACAGAATCGGGAAACTGTGGACCGTCTGCATATAGCTGGCCAGATTGCCGCCCGGCATCAGCTGAGGCACAGATATCATCGCAGTCGTCATGGTTCTCTCCTTGTACGCTTTGCCGCATGCGCGCTGGCGCGCCCGGCAGCCCCCCGACGCGCCAACCAGGCCGCGCCCCGGGCAGAGTTTAGCAATCCTGACCTTAGAGTGCTAATACCGGGCCAAGTTCCCGGCCGCCGCACCCCAACGGAACACTGGTTATTTGCACTGCAATTGAGAATGATTGCAGATTCTCAACCAGCTGCCATTCTCAACAAGGTCAAAAAACCAGCAATTTGTCACCGAGATTCTCTAATTAGACCACGATAATCATATAGATCGTCTGCTGAGACGCCCACGGCAACCCCCAACCTATTTCTTATAATTCAAAGAGATACCACTCTAACTTGGTGTGGCCTGGTGTTTAGTGTGCACTACCTTGGGGCGCCTTCTCCAAACCCCGAGGCGAAGGCCTCTAAGCGCTTCCCGAATCGCTTTTGCGCTCCCTGCCAATACGAGTCCAGCACTTCTGCGCGCTCCACGCTACCCCCCAACTCCAAACCTCAGCCACACGTCTATCATCATATCCAGTATCGGCATACTACGGGCTGAATAGTGGACGTTTATACAGTGTATCGGAGCGCAACCAAAACCTGGCCGGCATAACGCGCCGTGGCATGCGCGTTTATCCGGCGCACCTCGAAACAAAGCCAGCCGAATCAAAGCCTTAC
>JAVEVZ010000106.1:0-9157 GCA_034004805.1 Spongiibacteraceae bacterium
GGCCTTGAAATGCCGCGCCCGGCTGCGTACATTACGGCGACGCTCGCGCAAGGACGCGAGTGGTACGGCCCACAATAATGATAATGCCGCGTTTTGCGTGGCCCCTGTACAGCCCGGAATGCCATGAGCGTAAAACTTCTCGATAACGAAGCTTTCTACGGCTTTCGTGTTCGTCGTACCGTCGACGGCAAACTGTTCCAGGAATACTTCTCCCTCAAGCGCGCCGGAAAGCGGCTGAGCGGTCGGGCGCTGGCCCAGGTGGAGCGCCGGGCCCGGGCCCGGGATCGCGAGCTGGCAGCCTTACAGGCGGCTGCCCGCGAACGGCTGAGAGCCGAGCGCTGTTTCAACGATGACGGCACTGTGCGCGGTATCAGCTATCTGCTGAAGACCGAGAAAAGCGGCACGGTGACCCCCATCTTCCAGATCGGCATCGCCTCCGAACTGGAAAACAAGGTGGTGTGTACCAGCTATTCCCTCAATGCCCATGGCCGTGAGCAGGCCTGGCGCAAGGCAGTGGACGCCTATGCCCGCCACAAGGTGATACGTCGCAACACCAAGCTCTACAAACGCCTGCTGGGCGCGATACCGCAGATGGCGAGGGAGCTCCGATAACCGGGAAGCCCGGGGCAAGGGCTGTCGAGGCGACTGGCGCGAAGCGCAATGGCCGGGGCGGAGCAATACTGAACGACAACCCGAAGCGGTATCGAGCGGGATAGGCCCGGGCAGGGCGCGGGTGATGCGAGCAACCAGGCCTGACACATATTAAGAAGGATATAAAAAGACGAGAGGTAGGCGCGGGCTGGCGCTTGATCGCCAGCCCGCGAACGCGTTACTTCGCCTTGTTGAAGGCCTCTACCGAGCTGAGGATGGCGGCGCGGGCGGCGTCGCTGCCGGCCCAGCCATCGACCTTGACCCATTTGCCGGGCTCCAGATCCTTGTAGTTTTCGAAGAAGTGCTCGATCTGCTTGATCAGAAGTTCCGGCAGGTCGCTGGGCTCCTTGACGTGCTTGTACAGCGCGCTGAGTTTGTCGTGGGGTACCGCCAGCAGCTTGGCGTCCTTCCCGGCTTCGTCGCTCATATTGAGAATGCCCACGGGCCGGCAACGGATCACGGAGCCCGGCACAACGGGGTAGGGCGTGACCACCAGTACGTCCAGCGCGTCGCCGTCTTCCGACAGGGTCTGGGGGATATAGCCGTAGTTGGCGGGGTAGAACATGGGCGTGGCCATAAAGCGGTCGACAAACAGGGCGTCGTCCTCAATCTCGTACTTGACCGGGCTGCTGTTGGCGGGGATTTCGATGGCGACATAGATGTCGTTGGGGACATCCTTGCCGGCGGGGATCTGACTGAAACTCATGGCTAACGCTCTCGGAGGCTGTTTGATAAAGGCGCGGATTATAGACCCGGGCGATCTGCAACCCAAGCTGTGTTGACGCATGGACTTTGGCCTGTGCTAATCTCCGTCCGGCCTGCGGCCGCTATTGCCCCGGATATCGAGCCCGAGAGGGAGAGGTAATTTGGAAAAGAATAATCGAAAACACGTGCGCACCAAGCTGCGGGCTGCGGTCAAACTCACCCAGCCTGGCGTGGGCGATTTCACCCTGCACACGCGCGATATTTCCGACAGCGGTGCCTATGTTTTCTGCGAGCCCGGCAGTCGGGCGCCGGTCGGTAACGTTGTCGAAGTTCAGGTCCAGGGCCTGCCCGGCGGAGACGCTCCCGTCGTCCGGATGCGGGTGGTGCGTCTTGATGATACCGGGATGGGTCTGGAATTCGTCGATAGTTGAGTCCTGAGTCACACCCGGATACTTCATGCACATTCATATACTTGGAATCTGTGGCACCTTCATGGGCGGCCTGGCTATTGTCGCGCGCCAGCTGGGCCACAAGGTCACCGGCAGCGATGCCAATGTCTATCCGCCGATGAGCACCCAGCTGCGCGAGCAGGGCATCGCGCTGCACGAGGGCTACGACACCGCGCAGTTTGCCAACAAGCCGGACCTGGTGATCATCGGCAATGCGCTGAGTCGCGGCAATCCGGCCGTGGAATACGTGCTGGAGCGGGGTCTGCCCTATACCTCCGGCCCCCAGTGGCTCAGTGATCAGGCCCTGGCCGGGCGCTGGGTGCTGGCCTGCGCCGGCACCCACGGCAAGACCACCTGCAGCAGTATGCTGGCCTGGATACTGGAATATGCGGGCTACGAGCCGGGCTTTCTGATCGGCGGCGTACCCGGCAATTTCGGCCTCTCCGCGCGCCTCGGTGGCGGCAGCTTCTTTGTGATCGAGGCCGACGAATACGACAGTGCGTTTTTCGATAAGCGCTCCAAGTTTGTGCACTATCGCCCGCGCACACTGATTCTCAACAATCTCGAGTTCGACCACGCCGACATTTTTCCGGACCTGGCCGCGATACAGCGCCAGTTTCACCACCTGGTGCGCACGGTGCCTGGCAGCGGCCGTATCGTGATGCCCGCCGGAGACCCCAACCTCGAGGCGGTGATCAATCAGGGGTGCTGGTCGGAGACTGAAACTTTCGCCGTGGACGGTGACGGCCAGTGGCAGGCCAGACTGCGCAAGCCCGACGGCAGCCACTTTGACGTGCTGCTGGACGGGGAAGTGGCGGGCACCACCCAGTGGACGCTGCGGGGTCGCCACAATGTTCACAACGGGCTGGCCGCCATCGCCAGCGCCCGGCATGTGGGCGTTACCCCGGCACAGGCCTGCGCGGCGCTGTCGCGCTTTGCCGGGGTCAAGCGGCGCCTGGAGCTGCTGGGACGTCCCCGCGACATTGCCATCTACGACGATTTCGCGCACCATCCCACCGCCATTGCCACCACCCTCGAGGGGCTGCGCGCCAGCATCGGTAAGGCGCCACTGATTGCGGTGATCGAGCCCCGTTCCAACACCATGCGCCTGGGCACACACCTGCAGCAACTCGCACCCAGCACCCGTGCTGCCGATCGGGTGATCTGGTACCGGCCCGCGGGACTGGAGTGGCCGCTGGAGGAAGTCGTGGCGGCGAGCGAGGGTCGCGCGGAACTGGCGCAGTCCATCGAAGGCATCATCGAGTCACTGGCGATGACACTGCGGGGCGGAGAGCACGTGGTGATCATGAGCAATGGCGGCTTTGCCGGTATCCACCAGCGTCTGTTGACACGCCTGGCGACAGTCTGAGTCGCCCGTCAGCGCGATGCGCGGCGGTTAAAGAACTTTGGAGCGTAGTATGTTTGAGGTCTACCGGCGCCTGGTGTTCGGGCGTCCCTGGCTGACTCTGCTGATTCTCATGGCCCTGTGTGCTCTGGCTGCGACACAGCTCGGCAAGCTGCATCTGGACGCGTCCGCGGACACATTGGTACTCGAGGGCGATGACGCGCTGAAGTTCTACCGCGAAGTCAGCAAGCGCTACGAGTCCGAGGATTTCCTGATCGTCACCTACGAGCCGGCGGGACCGCTGCTGGCCGACGCCACGCTGGCCGATATCGATTCGCTGCGCGCGCGTCTGTCGAAGCTGGACGGTGTCGCCTCGGTGGTGACGCTGCTGGACGTGCCGATGCTGTTCAGCCCGCCGGTACCGAGCACGGATATCCTCGCCGGCAACGTGCCGACCCTGCGCGACGCCGAGGTAGACCGTGAGCTGGCGCTGAAGGAGCTGGTCACCAGCCCGATCTATCGCAACCTGCTGGTGAGCCCCAGCGGCAAGGTCACGGCCATTCAGATCAACCTGATGCGCGACGAAGGCTATCACCGCCTGCTCCGCGCCCGCGACCGGTTGCGGGCGGTGCGTCTCCAGCGCGCGCTGAGCGACGTCGAACTGGCGGAACTGGATGCTGTCAGCAAGGCGTTTGCCACCTATGCCGAGCAGATGGCGCAGCGGCAGCAGGTGCTGGTGGCCGATGTGCGCGCGATCATCGACGACTACCGCGACAACGCCACCCTGTTTCTGGGTGGTGTGCCGATGATCGCCGCGGACATGATCGCCTTTGTCAAAAGCGATCTCGTCGTGTTCGGCACCGGGATGCTGCTGTTTATCGTACTGCTGCTGGCGATCATATTCCGGCGCCTGATCTGGATATTGCTGCCGCTCGCCACCTGTGGCGTCACGCTGCTGGTCGTGATGGGCCTGTTCGGGTTTCTCGACTGGAAGCTCACGGTTATTTCATCGAACTTTGTTGCCCTGCTGCTGATCATCACGCTGTCCATCACTATCCACCTGGTGGTGCGCTACCGCGAGCTGGCCAGCGCCGAGCCCGATGCGCAGCAGTATCAGCTGGTCTACACCACGGCGCGGTCGATGATCAAGCCGTGTATCTATACCACGCTCACGACCGTCGCTGCGTTCGCGTCTTTTGTTGTCAGCGGTATCCGCCCGGTGATCGATTTCGGCCTGATGATGACTGTAGGGGTCATGATTGCGCTGGCGCTGACCTTCGTTATCCTGCCGGTGGGCCTGTTGTTGATGCCCCGGCCGGCGCCGGTGCCCACCGGGGTGGGTGTGGTCGCGCTGACGGTGCGCTTTGCCGGGCTGGTGGAGCGTTTCGGCAACTGGATACTGGTGGCGGCGCTGGCCTTGTCCGGGCTAGCGATCTGGGGCATCTCGCAACTGGAGGTGGAAAACCGCTTTATCGACTATTTCCACCCGGATACCGAGATCTACCGGGGCATGGAAGTCATTGACGCCGAGCTTGGCGGCACCATACCGCTGGAGATACTGCTGGACGGCAAGCGCGACGAGCCGTCTGCGGCGGTGTCGGAAGCCGATGATTTCGAGGACGATTTCAGCGACGATTTCAGCGACGATTTCGCCGATGACTTCGACACTGGCGCAGGCGGCGCCACCCCCGCCGACAGCTGGTTCAACCGCGCGGGCCTGGCCCGCATTGAGGCGATCCACGATTACCTGGAGGCGATGCCGGAAACCGGCAAGGTGTTGTCCCTGGGCACGCTGTACAAGGTGCTGCGCGACATCAACCCCGACGGCGTCGACGATATCCAGCTCGCCCTGGTGCAGCGCTCTTTGACCGGCCAGGTCAAGGAGGTGCTGATGGATCCCTACCTGGATGCGGCGCTCGACGAAACCCGTATCACCCTGCGCGTCAAGGAAACCAGCCGTGATCTCCACCGGGATGAACTTCTGCACCAGATCCGCAGCGACCTGACCGCGCGGTTCGGCATCGAGCCAGAGCGGGTGCACCTCACCGGGATGCTGGTGCTGTACAACAATATGCTGCAAAGCCTGTATCGCTCGCAGATACTCACCATGGGTTTCGTGTTTGTCGCCATCATGGTGATGTTCGGGCTGCTGTTCCGCTCGATCTCACTGGCGTTGATCGCAATACTGCCCAACCTGCTGGCGGCCGGCGCGGTGCTGGGTGGGATGGGGCTGGCCGGCATTCCGCTGGATATCATGACCGTGACCATAGCGGCAATCACTGTTGGTATCGGGGTCGATGACACCATTCACTATGTACACCGCTTCAAGCGCGAGTTTCCGCTGAGCGGCAATTACCTCGACACCATGTACCGCTGCCACGGCAGTATCGGCAAGGCGATGTACTACACGTCGATAACGATTATCTGCGGTTTTTCCATTCTGGTGCTGTCGAACTTCACGCCCAGCATTTACTTTGGCGTGCTGACGGCGGTGGCGATGCTGGCTGCGCTGATGGGTGCGCTGCTGCTACTGCCCCAGCTGATCGTCGCGTTCAAGCCGCTGGGGCCCGAGCACGAGCCGCAGGCGGTCGGGCGCGAATCCTGACGGTGCTGAGGACGCGAAACGAGCGCCCGGGTGGACAGCGACGGGCGCGGAGCGCACCATCGGACCCGGTGTGGTGAGTACAGCATCAGTGAGTGACAGGGAGGATGCGGCAATGGAGAAAATTCCACTATTTCCACTGGGGGTGGTGCTGTTTCCCGAGGGGCGCATACCCCTGCAGATCTTTGAACCGCGCTACCTCGATCTGGTCAAGCGCTGCCTGCGGGAGGACAGCGGTTTCGGCGTGGTGTTGATTCGCGAGGGCCGCGACACCGTGTGGCCCGGCGCCGCAGCAATGCCGAAGCTTGCGCCACTGGGCACCCTCGCCAGGATTGTCGACTGGGATGCGCTGCCCAATGGGCGCCTGGGCATCACCGTCGAGGGCCAGCGCAAGTTCCGCCTGCTCAGCACCGAGCAGCAGGACGACTTCCTGGTCTGGGGCGAGGTCGAATGGCTGCCGGACGACACGCCGGTGCCGCTCCCGGTACAGGCCGACGAACTGGTCTCGCTGTTGCAGCGCCTGATGGCCCACCCGGCCATCGCCCGGCTGCGCATGCGCAATGCGGTCAGTGATGCGGGCGTGCTGGGCAACCTGCTGGCGCAGTGTCTGCCCATCGCCGAACAGCAGAAGTTTGCACTGCTGGCGGAGAGCGATCCGGTACACCGCCTGGATCGTCTGGTCGGCGTACTGGATCAATACCAGTAGCCGCGCCGGCGGCCGCGCACCATCACCAACTGCCAGTAGCGGCCACGGCGCCGGGCGGAGAACCCATCATGCTGGACCTGTACTTTGCGCCCACCCCCAACGGCTGGAAGATCACCATCATGCTGGAGGAGTGCGGCCTTCCCTATCGGGTGAAGCTGGTCAATCTCGCCAGCGGCGAACAGTTCGAGCCCGCCTTCCTGGCCATGAATCCCAATGCGCGCATGCCGGTGCTGGTGGATCCCGATGCCGAGGGCGGGCCGCTGACGGTGTTTGAGTCGGGCGCGATACTGATGTATCTGGCACAGAAAACCGGGCGTTTCCTGCCCGCCGACACCCGCGGCTTTTACCGCGTGACGCAGTGGCTGTTCTGGCAGATGGCCAACCTCGGGCCGGCCGGGGGACAGGCCAGTCATTTCGTGAACTACGCCGGCGAGGGCCATGCCTATGCCCGCCAGCGCTATCTCGACGAGTACGACCGCCTGTTGGGCGTGATGAACTTCCAGCTGGCGGACAGTGAATACCTGGCGGGGGATTACTCCATCGCCGACATGGCCGCCTACCCCTGGCTGCTGCCCTACCGGCGCTACGGCTTCAGCCTGGATGGCTTTCCCCATCTGCGCCGCTGGTACGACGCCCTCAAGAGCCGCCCGGCGCTGCGTCGCGGGGTCGACGTCGGCAAGGCGTGGCGACGGCAGGGCGAGATGGACGCGGCGACCCGGGAGACGCTGTTCAACCAGACCTCGGCGCGGTATCAAGGCGGGAAGTAGGTCTTTGTTCGCTGATTGTTGCCGAGGTTGCCCGGAAAGCGCCTAGCCCCGAATCTTTTTCTCCAGCGCCCGCTCCACCAGCGGCAGGCGGTCGTTGCCGAAGTACATGTCGTTTTCGTCGATAAACAGCGTGGGGGAGCCGTAGCCGCCGCGCTCAATCAGCTCGTCGGTGTTGGCCCGCAGCCTGAGCTTGGTGACCGGGTCCTGTATGGCAGCAAAGAACGCGTCGGGGTGCATGTCGCAGCGGCTGGCGATTCCGCCCAGTACCGCGTCGTCGCTGATGTCCCGCAGCTCGCCCCAGTAGGCCTCGAACAGCCCGCGGGCGAACTGCGGCAGGCAGTGCTGGTCCATGGCGTACAGGCAGCCGCGCATGGCCTTGACCGAATTGACCGGGTGCATGGGTGGCCAGCCGATGCTGAGCCCGTAGTAAGCGGCCCAGTCGCCCAGGTCCTTCATATAATGGGCCAGCCGGCGCTCGTCGCGGAACATGGATTCCCGGGCGCTGTACAGCCCCGGATTGACGGCGTTGAACACCCCGCCCACCAGGATTGGTCGCCACTCGATGGCGACGCCGAGGCGCTCGCACAGTGGCTGGACACCGTGAAAGGCGAGGTAGGTCCAGGGCGACGAGCAGTCGAAGAAGAACTCGAGGCGCGGCATGGCGGGTCTCCGGGGGCTTTTCCCGGTATAATCGCGGCCTTTCCGGTTACGCTCAAGCGACGGTTTGTAAAGATGGATATCCATTCCTACATGCAGGACCTCGGCCAGCGCGCGCGGCGGGCCTCGCGGCATATGGCTGCCGCGGACACTGCGGCCAGGAACGGCGCACTGCTGGCCATGGCCGACGCCCTGGACAATGCCCGCGCCGAGCTGGCCCGCGCCAACCAGCAGGACCTCGAAGTGGGCCGCGAGCGCGGCCTGGACGCGGCGCTGCTGGACCGCCTGGCGCTGACCCCCAGCGGTATCGACGCGATGATAGAAGGGCTGTCCCAGGTGGCGGCGCTGCCTGATCCCATCGGCGAGATCAGCGACCTGCGCTATCGCCCCAGTGGCATCCAGGTGGGGCGCATGCGGGTGCCGCTCGGAGTCGTCGGCATCATTTACGAATCGCGCCCCAACGTGACCGTCGATGCCGCCAGCCTGTGTCTCAAGTCCGGCAACGCGGCGATCCTGCGCGGCGGCTCCGAATCCAGCCATTCCAACCAGGCCATCGCGGGCTGCATCCGCCGCGCGCTCAACGCCGCCGGCCTGGCGGAGGACGCGGTACAGGTGGTGGAGACCACCGACCGCGCCGCGGTCGACGAGCTGATTGCCATGCCCCAGTACGTGGACGTGATCGTGCCCCGCGGCGGCAAGGGCCTGATCGAGCGCATCAGCGCCGGGGCCCGGGTGCCGGTGATCAAGCACCTCGACGGCATCTGCCATGTGTATATCGACGACGCCGCGGACCTGGACAAGGCCTTCCGCGTGGCGCTGAACGCCAAGACCCACCGCTACGGGGTCTGCAATGCCATGGAAACCCTGCTGGTGGCGGAGTCGGTGGCGGCGGCAATTCTGCCGCGGCTGGCCAGCGCCTACCGCGAAAAGGGCGTCGAGCTGCGCGGCTGCGTGCGCACCCGGGCGATTCTGACTGATATCGTGGCGGCCACCGACGAGGACTGGGCCACCGAGTACCTGGCGCCGATCCTTGCAATTCGGGTGGTGGACGGCATCGACGCGGCCATCGAACACATCAACACCTGGGGCTCCCAGCACACCGATACCATCGTCAGCGAGGATTACAGCCTGGCGCGGCGCTTTCTGCGCGAGGTGGACTCCAGCTCGGTGATGGTGAACGCCAGCACTCGCTTTGCCGACGGCTTCGAATACGGCCTGGGCGCGGAAAACGGCATCTCCACCGACACGTTCCACCCCCGCGGCCCGGGGGGGCTG